>JASFMT010000060.1:0-12451 GCA_050117455.1 Gammaproteobacteria bacterium
AACAGCGGCTCGGCCAGAATCGTCAGTACGCCGTAATCCACTGTCAACTCAAGGTTGGGCGCGACACCCGCTAACCGGTCCTGCTCCTTGGGACCCACAAACAACCTGCTGCTGAATTCTCCCGTTTGACCCGGTGCGATCTTGGTTTCGGTAGAAGAAACACCGACAATATAGCGGCCGTTATTAAGGGCCTTGGTGTAAAAATAATTAAACTGGTCCTGTTGCGGAATCCAGGCACCGAGAAAATAGTGCTGGATCATGGCCACCCAACCACCCTGGATATAACTTTGCTCGGGCTTCCAGCCGGCCATTTCGTCAAAGTCCACTTTTTCGTACTTGTTCAAATCATTGGAAATGATGCCGCCGGTATAGGTGTAAATAAACCGGGACTTGTCCTTGGCGGCCACATCGGTGCGCTGCAGTTGCCGATACAGCGTACCGCTCCACTCTTCGGCCGTGCCATTAACGACATCGACTTTCATACCAATAACGAAGCTGTTGCGGCGGAAGGTATAAATTTTGTTGACGATCAGACCGTTATCACCTTGCCAGGTAAGTGTAACCTGCAACTGATCGTCGCCTGATGGGAGGTTATATTCGGTTTGTTCGGCGGCGAACCTGGCGTGATGGTCCACAGACTGTCCCGCGTTAGCTACCAGTCCGGATTGGGCAATAAACACACGCGGTGGCTCGTCGCGAAATAGCACCACGGGATTATCCGGTTCATTCAGCTTTTCAGGGTAAGTGCGTAATGCTACCCGGCGAATATCGGCGCCAAGGGTATCGATTTGCACATCCAGTAAATCGGTCACCACGTGGATACGCTGGCTTTGTTCCAGTGATGATGTTGTGGTTTGTTCCGCAGGTGGCGCTACTGACGGGGATGCCGGCGATGTCTGCGGTTGCCCGGCGGGCACATCCTGAGACGGTGTCGCGGGTACGGCCGCTGAAGGTTCACCAGGCGTTGACGGCACCGAAGTCGGGGCTTGCTGGCTGGCGGTTTGCGCCGGTGGTTGGGGGCCAAATTGTTCCTGCCAGGCGCTGTACAGCAGTAAAATTACCAGTGACAGGGCAATGAATAAAAACAAACGTTGGTTTTCCATGATACGGCTCAGTGATGTTCTTTATTAGTATTGTGGGGCACCGGATCATAACCGCCTTCGTGCCAGGGATGACAGCGGCCGATACGGCGCGCGGCCAGTGACAATCCCTTGATGACCCCGTGTTGCCTGACGGCCTCCACGGCATAGCTGGAACACGTGGGATAATAGCGGCAATGGGCGCCGAAAAACGGACTCAATAAATACTGGTACGCGCGTATTAAACTGATGATGATTTTTTGCATCGTGTCGCCAGTTTTTTCCAGTGCATGTCCAGGCATGCAAAAAGTTGTTGATTCGTCACTGTCGCCGCGCGGGAGTTCCCCAGCACCACAATATCGAGATTCTGCAGTTCGTGTTGATGTCGACGAAAGCTTTCCCGGACCAGCCGCTTCAGGCGGTTTCTTGCCACCGCGTTTTTTATTTTTCGCTTTGACATGGCCATTCCCAGACGGGGACGGCCGCAGTCGTTGTGGACCGCTAACATCACCAAACAGGCATCGCTGGATTTACATTCCGTCTTGCTAAAGACGCGTTGAAAATCCTGTGTGTTAACAAGCCTGAATGGGCGGGCAAAACCGGTTCTGGGAGCCATGCGGTGATCGGCTTTCGGTTCGGTTGTGTCACCTGTCAAATCCAGCGCCATCTCGGTGTGCGCCATGATCCCCGTAATTTGCACTTCAGGCTGCCGCGGCCAGGCTTGTGCAGGTCGCCGTTTTGACGAACGGCGTTGCCAGCCCGCCAGCAACCACGTGCGCGTGATCCGATGAGGTCCGACAGTGGTTGTTAATTATTTAACCAACGCCCAGCAGGATATGCGGCGAACAACTAAACGCTCAGCCGTTTACGGCCTTTGGCACGGCGGGCGTTGATGACCCGGCGACCGGCTTTGGTACTCATACGCGCGCGAAAACCGTGCGTGCGTTGCCGGCGTAACTTACTGGGTTGATAGGTTCTTTTCATAATCGTTACCGTTTACTAAGGGGGAGTTGGCCGCCCATGTGAATTGCGTAGGATCCCAAACAAAGCGGCGTAGAATACTGTGAATAGCTAGCCAGCGTCAAGCAAACAGGGACGAAATTTTTTTTAGCGCGGGTGTGGATAACTTTTCCGTTCGGGAGTAGACTCGTCCGTCTTTTCCAAAAAACAACGCCGCATGAAGGGAGGGATGCAGTGGGGACCTGGCAAACCTGTTTGGAGCGTCTTGAAGGGGAACTGACGACGCAGCAATTCAACACCTGGATTCGGCCATTGAAGGCAATCGAAGATCAGGATACGTTGCGGTTGCTGGCTCCCAATCAATTCGTACTGGACTGGGTGCATAACCGGTTTCTGGATCGCATTAACAGTATCGTCGAGGCTCAGGCCAACGGCTCGACGGCACAGGTCCGGCTGGAAATCGCCCACTATGACGCCTCACCGACCGGCGCAGATTCCGATGACCTGCGGGCCATGCAGACACGGCCAGCGCCATCCAGCACACCAGCCCCGGCGCAACGATCACCGGCACGTGCATCGATTAAACCCCGGCGTGCTTCCGATGTGATGCACAATTCCAATCTGAATACCGATCTGTCCTTTGATAATTTTGTGGAAGGCAAATCCAACCAGTTGGCCCGCGCAGCAGCGTTCCAGGTGGCAGGCAATACCGGCGAGACCTATAACCCGTTATTTATTCAAGGTGGCGTGGGCCTGGGTAAAACCCATTTGATGCACGCCATCGGTAACCAGATTCTGGCGCAGGATCCCGCTGCCCGGGTGGTGTATTTGCACTCGGAACGCTTTGTTCAGGACATGGTGAAGGCCCTGCAACATAACGCCATCAATGAGTTCAAGCGTTATTATCGTTCGGTCAATGCGCTGCTGATTGACGACATCCAGTTTTTTGCCGGCAAGGAACGCTCCCAGGAAGAATTTTTTCACACCTTCAACGCCTTGCTGGAAGGCCAGCAGCAGGTCATCCTTACCTGTGATCGCTACCCGAAGGAAGTCAACGGTCTGGAAGAACGCCTGAAGTCACGCTTCGGTTGGGGTCTCACGGTGGCCATCGAACCACCGGAGCTGGAAACCCGGGTGGCGATTTTAATGAGCAAGGCCCAGACGCTGGGCATAGAACTGCCTCAGGAAGTGGCGTTTTTTATCGCCAAACGTATTCGCTCCAACATCCGGGAACTGGAAGGGGCGCTGCGCCGGGTCATCGCCAACTCGAAATTTACCGGTCAGAACATCACGCTGGATTTCACCAAGGAAGCGCTAAGGGACCTGCTGGCATTGCAGGACAAACTGGTGACGATCGAGAATATTCAGAAAACCGTGGCCGAATATTACAAGATCCGGGTCAACGAACTGCTGTCAAAAAAGCGCAATCGTTCCCTGGCCCGGCCCCGGCAGTTAGCCATGGCATTGGCCAAGGAACTGACCAATCACAGCTTACCGGAAATCGGGGATGCCTTTGGCGGCCGTGATCACACCACGGTGTTGCACGCGTGCCGCAAAATCGAAACGCTGAAAATCAGCGATGTCCGTATCAAAGAGGACTTTTCCAACCTGTTAAGAACCCTGTCCAGTTGATGGGGAAAAGC
Source organism: Gammaproteobacteria bacterium (assembly GCA_050117455.1). Lineage (GTDB taxonomy): Bacteria > Pseudomonadota > Gammaproteobacteria > SZUA-152 > SZUA-152 > JAKEGK01. The sequence continues at coordinate 3,683 of JASFMT010000060.1, forward strand.
TGTGGATAAAATAGGTGAGAGGAACAAAATCAAAACCATTCACAATCTGTCCACAGCTTTCAGGGTGGTTGTCAGCCACTTATACCGACGGTGCATCGTATTATAACTAACTGATAAATAAACAAATAATAAGGTTATCCACAGAGTTGTGATGCCGTAATAGTAGTAATAACAGGTTTTATATACACAATACTTAATAATAAACAGCAACAGGGATTGGAATCATGCGATTTACGATTCAACGGGAAAACATACTCAAACCATTGCAATTCGTTGCCGGGGTGGTGGAGAAACGGCAAACCCTGCCGGTGTTATCCAACGTACTGGTCACCACGAAAGATAATAATTTATCGTTAACCGCCACGGATCTTGAAGTAGAAATTGTTGCCAGCACACAGCTGGATGTTGCTGAACCGGGCCAGGTGACCATACCGGCTCGCAAATTCGTAGACATTTGCCGAGCGTTACCGGAGGAAGCGCAACTGGAACTGGCGTTCGACGCAGACAAAGACCGAGTCACCATCCGGTCCGGGAAAAGCCGTTTCACGTTATCGACGTTACCGGTGAATGATTTTCCCAATATCGAAAACGTCAGCGGTGCACTGGAATTTGAAATTCCACAACGGGTGTTAAAAATCCTTATCGATAAAACACAGTTTTCCATGGCGCAACAGGATGTGCGTTATTACTTGAACGGTCTATTGCTCGAAGTGGGCGACAACGTGGTGAAGTGCGTGGCCACCGATGGTCACCGGTTGAGTTATTGCGAACAGGATGCCGTGGTGTCACCGTCGCAGAAACACCAGGTTATTTTGCCCCGTAAAGGCGTCATGGAATTGTCCAAAATTCTGGAGGATTCGGAATCGCCAGCGCAGGTGGTAATTGGGTCCAATCACATCCGTGTGAACGTTGAAGATATCCAGTTCACCTCGAAACTGATTGATGGCCAATTTCCTGATTACGATCGGGTCATTCCCAAAAACGGCGACAAGGAGGTATTGGCCGATCGTCAGCAAATGCGCCAGGCGTTGGTGCGCACCTCCATTTTGTCCAACGAAAAATATCGGGGTATTCGGCTACGTCTGAAACCGGGATTGTTTCAGGCGCAGGCACACAACCCTGAAATGGAAGAAGCCGAAGAAGAGGTGGAAGTAAACTACCAGGGCAGTGAACTGGAAATAGGCTTCAATGTAAATTACCTGCTGGATGCGTTAGCCGTGATTAATAGCGACAAGGTAAAAATGATTTTCGCCGATGCGAACAGCAGTTGCCTCCTGGAATCGGATACGGGTGAGGATGGTTGCCAGTACGTCGTTATGCCCATGCGCTTGTAGAGAGCGGTAATTTTTGCGTAGCGGCAAGTCGTTGGCAGGGGTCCATTAAGACAGTATCGCGCTAGCCAACCAAAAGTGATTTAGATCGCACATGGGCATCGAGCATTTAGAAATTTCCCATCTACGCAATTTGCAACATGTCAGTCTTCAACCCGCGTCCCAACTCAATCTGATTATCGGTAAAAATGGCAGTGGTAAAACCAGCCTGCTGGAAGCAGTCCATGTGCTGGGAACAGGTCGATCCTTTCGAACGTCAAACTCATCGAAGTTGATAACCTTCGGGGAAACACAATTCGTGGTAGTGGGTAAACTTAGCCACGACAATTATCACTTCCCCATCGGAATCAGAAAATCCAAAACAGAACTCCAAATCAGGATCAACAATGAACCCGCCAAAAGTTCGTCCCAGTTGGCTGAGCAACTGGCGGTGCAGATCATCAACCCGGATGCACACAAACTTTTCGAAGAGGGTCCGCGCCATCGTCGGCGGTTTATTGAATGGGGTGTGTTCCACGTGGAACCACAATACTTTCCGCTGTGGCATGAATGTCGACATATTCTTAAACAACGTAACGCTGCCCTGAAGCAAAAGGTACCGCCCAAAGAGTTGCAGCACTGGGATGATCTATTAATAGAAAAGGCTGAAAGGATTGACCAACTGCGTCGGGATTACCTGGAATCGTTACAGCAATATTTGGCACCCCTATTGGTTAAAATCGAAGCGTTGCCACCGGCCACATTCACCCTTGATTCGGGCTGGCCAAAAGAGGTTTCCCTCGAAGAAGCATTGGCAGGTTCGCGTCACTTGGACTATGAAAAAGGGTTTACCCGCTATGGGCCACACCGACTTGATCTCAGGATTAAAGTACAAGGCATCAATGCCAAAGAAGTGGTGTCCCGCGGGCAGCAGAAAATTTTTACCGCATTAATGAAGATTGCCCAGGTGGAACTGCTAAGAGACAAACGGCCGCATTCGAATATCGCGTTACTGGTCGACGATCTACCTGCGGAACTGGACGAGCATTTTCGTGTTGCGTTGCTGCGGCTAATTTATGAAATAAAAGCCCAGGTTTTTGTCACCGCCACCGATCAATCGTTGCTCCCAAAATACACATCCTCGGAGGGAACGTCTCAAATGTTCCACGTGGAACATGGGCAGATTCAACCCATGGCTCTCGACTGAAATTCCTTACCAATTACTCGCGATTGAAGCGTGGAAATTACTTCGTAATTTATTCGTTGCAAATTTGAAACTATTGTATGTTCCACGTGGAACATCGACCTCGTTGACCAATTATTCCTGCCGACGAAACAACAGCAGCCAGCGGCAAATCGCGTTATAATACCCGGTCGCTTTTGCGTGCCTTCTTACACTAACCAATGATATTTGAGTTGCCACGAGGGAAATATGCCAAAATCATCTGAATACGATTCCAGTAATATTAAAGTCCTTAAAGGCCTGGACGCGGTTCGAAAACGTCCAGGGATGTATATTGGCGATACCGACGACGGTACAGGTTTGCACCACATGGTCTTCGAGGTGGTGGATAATTCCATCGACGAGGCATTGGCTGGACACTGTAGTGAAATCAACGTCACCCTGCACAGCGACAACTCCGTAACCATCTCCGACAACGGTCGCGGAATACCCGTGGATATTCATGAAGAGGAAGGGAAGTCCGCCGCCGAGGTGATCATGACCGTGCTGCATGCCGGCGGTAAATTCGACGACAACTCCTATAAAGTATCCGGCGGACTGCACGGCGTGGGCGTGTCTGTCGTAAATGCCTTATCCGAATGGCTGCGGTTGACCATCCACCGGGCAGGTAAAGTTCACTTTCTGGAATTCCACTACGGTAACGCGGTGGAACCCCTCAAGATCACCGGGGACTCCGAGCGCACCGGCACCGAGATTCGCTTCAAGCCCTGTCCCAAGGTTTTTGCCGACACTGAATACCACTACGACATCCTGGCGAAACGCCTGCGGGAATTGTCCTTTTTAAACTCCGGTGTCCGCATCGTATTGAAAGACGATCGCAGCGCCAAGCAGGATGTGTTCGAATATAAAGGCGGTATCAGGGCGTTCGTAGAACACTTGAACCGGAAAAAAACACCGCTGCATGAAAACGTGTTTTACTTTGATGTCATGCGCGACGACATCCAGGTGGAGTTGGCCATGCAATGGAATGACTCTTACCAGGAAAACATTTTCTGTTTCACCAATAACATTCCCCAGCGAGACGGGGGTACCCACCTTGCCGGATTCCGCAGCGCCCTGACACGAAGCCTGAATCAATACATTGAAAAAGCGGACGCTGCCCGTAAAGCCAAGGTACAGACCACCGGGGATGATTGTCGTGAAGGGTTAACCGCCGTGCTATCCGTGAAAGTCCCGGACCCGAAGTTTTCCTCGCAAACCAAGGACAAGCTTGTCTCGTCGGAAGTCAAAGGCGTGGTGGAATCCGCCATGGCGGAGAACTTTGCCGACTATCTGCTGGAGCATCCGGGTGACGCCAAGGCGGTGGTCGGCAAAATTGTCGACGCGGCCCGGGCCCGGGAAGCGGCTCGCAAAGCCCGCGAAATGACCCGCCGCAAAGGCGCGCTGGACGTGGCCGGATTACCGGGCAAGCTGGCAGATTGCCAGGAAAAGGATCCTGCAATGTCAGAACTGTTCCTGGTGGAGGGTGATTCCGCCGGTGGCTCCGCCAAGCAGGGGCGGGACCGCAAGTCCCAGGCGATTTTACCCCTCAAGGGAAAAATCCTGAACGTGGAAAAGGCCCGCTTCGACAAGATGCTTTCCTCCGCGGAAGTTGGCACCCTGATCACGGCGCTGGGCTGTGGCATCGGCCGCGAAGAGTTTGATGCCGATAAACTGCGCTACCACCGTATAATTATTATGACTGACGCGGACGTGGACGGCTCCCATATCCGCACCCTGTTGCTGACGTTTTTCTACCGGCAAATGCCGGAACTCATCGAACGTGGGCACATCTACATCGCACAGCCGCCCCTCTACAAGCTGAAAAAGGGAAAGACCGAACGCTATGTGAAAGACGACGCGGAACTCAACGACTACCTGTTGCAGGTGGCGCTGGAAAATGCCCAGATGTATGTGAGCCCGGATTCACCTCCCATCACCGGCGTTACCCTGGAAACCCTGTCCAAGCAATACCTCACGGTAATGGCCACCATCGACCGGTTGTCCCGTCGCTACCATGCTGACGTACTGGAAAAGATGATCTACATGTCTACTTTCACCGAGGACAGCATGCGGGACAAGGCCAAAGCCGAGGCCTGGTTTGGCGAGTTGGTATCCCGTCTCAATGCCGATGAAAATGTCACCATTAGCTACGAGGTGACTATCGAAGCGGATGCGGAAAAGGAAAACCAGTTGGCCCGGGTGGCGGCCGTGAGCCACAGTGTGCGGAACGAGCGGGTGATCACGCCGGAATTTTTCAGCTCACCGGAATACGAAAGTATTGTGTCCCTTGGGGGGCAACTGGAAGGACTTCTGGAGGAGGGCGCGTATATGCAACGAGGCGACCGCAAAAAGCCGGTCGGACATTTCAAGGACGCTCTCACCTGGCTGATGGAAGAAGCCAAGCGGGGTCAGCATATCCAACGTTATAAAGGCTTGGGTGAAATGAACCCGGAACAGTTATGGGAGACCACACTGGATCCCAACGCGCGGCGCTTGCTGCAGGTCCAGATCGAGGACGCCGTTGCCGCTGACGAAGTGTTTACCACACTGATGGGTGACCAGGTGGAACCCCGGCGGGACTTCATCGAAGCCAATGCACTGCAAGTTGCCAATCTCGATGTGTGAACAATAAATAACCAATGCATAAAAAAAGGGGTTGATCATTTTTTAATCAACCCCTTTGCTTTGTATGACCTGGCGGTCGCGTACTATTTTTCCTGCTTGTGGTATTCCACGACCCGCTCCACTTCATTGCGTGAACCTAACACCACCGGTACCCGTTGATGCAGGTCTTCCGGCTGCAATTCCATGATGCGATCACGGCCGGTGAAACTCATACCCCCGGCCTGTTCCACGATGAAGGACATGGGATTGGCTTCATACATCAGGCGCAGCTTGCCGGCCTTGGACGGATCCTTGGTGTCCTTGGGATACATGAATATCCCGCCGCGGGTTAGAATGCGATAAACCTCGGCCACCATCGATGCAACCCAGCGCATATTAAAATCCCGCTCCCGGGGACCTTCCTTGCCGGTCAGGCATTCGTCAATATAACGTTTCACCGGTTCCTCCCAGTAACGCTGGTTGGACATGTTAATGGCAAATTCGGAGGTATCCGCCGGAATGGTCATATTGGGATGGGTGAGGATAAATTCCCCCACATTATGATCCAGGGTAAAACCATTGACACCATTGCCGGTGGTCAGCACCAGCATGGTGGATGGACCGTAAAGGGTGAAACCACCGCACACCTGTTGGGTGCCCGGCTGCAGGAAATCCTTGGCGATGGGCGTGGCGACCCCGTCCGGGCAGCGCAAAATGGAAAAGATGCTGCCCACGGAAAGATTCACGTCAATATTTGAGGAGCCATCCAGCGGATCAAAGGTCAGTAAATATTTGCCTTTCGGATATTCGGCGGGAATGGGAAAAATATCATCCATCTCTTCCGATGCCATGGCCGCCAGGTGACCGCCCCATTTGTTGGCGTCGATGAAAAGATCGTTGGCGATGACATCCAGCTTTTTCTGGGTTTCGCCCTGTACGTTTTCGCTTTCTGCTGATCCCAGCACACCAATCAGGGCGCCCTGGTTGACGGCCGCGGATATGGCCTTGCAGGCTGTGACCACGTCATTCAATAACGCGGTGAAATCGCCCGATGCCGCTTCGCAACGGCGTTGTTCTTCAATAATAAATTGGGTAATGGTTTTACCGGTATACATACAATGTGCTTCCTTGGTTGCTAAGTCGTCGTTGCTGAATTCGTTATCGCCATATTTTGTTAAATCGAAAGGCGGCAGATTCTAACAGAATTATGTTTAGTGATTAAGCAATCACCGGTAATTTTTTACGTTTAAAGTTGCCTAACTATTTAACAGCGCATAGCATTGACGTTTTGCCTGAGAAGAGAACATTAGAATGACGGAAATCGTTCGTATCGCCACGCGCCGCAGTCCACTGGCGCTTTGGCAGGCGGAATTTGTCCGCTCCTGCCTCATTGCCCGCAATCCCAACATCAAGGTGGAGCTGGTGAAAATGGTCACCCAGGGCGACAAGATTCTGGACACGCCCCTGGCGAAGGTCGGCGGCAAAGGCCTATTTGTGAAAGAACTGGAAACCGGTATGCTGCGCGGCGACGCCGACATGGCGGTGCATTCCATAAAGGACATTCCCGTGGCATTTCCGCAAGGCCTCCATTTAAGTGTCATTTGCGAACGGGAAGATCCCCGCGATGCCTTCGTCTCCAATGAATACGCGGAAATCACCGCGTTACCCCAGGGCGCAATTGTGGGCACATCCAGCCTGCGCCGCCAGTGCCAGTTGCGGGCCTGGCGCCCCGACCTGCAAATCAAGGATTTGCGAGGTAACGTCAACACGCGGTTGAGTAAACTGGACCACTCCGAATACGACGCCATTATTCTGGCCAGTGCCGGGTTAAAGCGCCTGGGCTTTGAATCGCGCATTCAACAATACCTGGATCCGGAGATCAGCTTGCCCGCGGTAGGACAAGGCGCGGTGGGTATTGAATGCCGGGAGAATGACGATCGCATTAATGAACTTATTGCACCGTTGAATCATAACGACACCCGGATATGTGTACTGGCCGAGCGCGCCATGAACGAACGGCTTGAAGGAGGCTGCCAGGTACCCATCGCCGGTTACGCCGTTCTGGAATACGGTCAGTTAAAAATGCGTGGTCTGGTTGGTCGGCCCGATGGCAAACAGGTGGTGCGCGGTGAAATCGAAGGCCTGCCCAAAGCCGCTGAACAACTGGGTACCGCGCTGGCGGACGATCTGTTATCGCGCGGCGCGGGTGACATTCTTAAAGAAGTGTATGCCAAAAGCTGAGCCGCTCGGAGCGACCGTGGTGGTGACCCGGCCCGCTCACCAGGCGGACGGGCTCTGCCAGTTGGTGGAGCAGCATGGCGGCACGGCGCTGCGGTTCCCGGTGCTGGACATAACCGGTCCCGACGATGAAGCTTCGGTAGTGGCGATGATTCAGCGGCTGGCGGAATTTGACATGGCTATTTTCATTAGTCCCAACGCCGTCCAGTGGGGAATGAGACTGGCAGGTGCATTACCCCCAGCCTTGAAAATCGCCGCGGTGGGCAAAGGCAGTGCCCGGGAACTGATGCAACGGGGAATTGAACCGGATATTTTCCCGAGCCAGCAGTTTAACAGCGAAGCGTTGCTGGCCATGGACGCCATGCGCGACGTGACGGATCAACGAATTGTGATTTTCCGCGGCGTGGGTGGCCGGGAACTGCTGGCCGATACCTTGCGCGAGCGGGGTGCGGCGGTTGAATACCTGGAATGTTATCGCCGGGTTCAGCCGGATGTGGATCCGGCGATCCTGACTGAACCGCTGCAGCAGGGCGCGGTGGATATCGTGATCGTAACCAGTAACGAAGGCCTGGAAAATTTACTGGCCATGGCGGGTGATCAGGCCGCAGAGCAACTACTGACGTTACCGTTGATCGTGGTCAGCGAACGTAGCCGGGACCGGGCACGGCAACTGGGGTTTCGCGGCGAGGTGATTATCGCGCAACAACCCAGTGATCAGGGACTGATAGATGCGGTGCTCCAGTGGAAAGCCAGGCAGTAACAGTGTTTAAGTAACCAACTCTTCATTTTTTACGTTAAACCAAGGAAACGGGCCAGTGTCAGAGGGCGAACAGAACAAACCGGAAAAGCCAACGTCGGATAAAATGGCGCTAAAAGACGATAAAAAACCCGATAAAGCAGAGAAAAGCGGTGATTCTGCAAAAACAGCCGAAGCGCAGAAAAATGCTTCTGCTGATCACGAGCAAAAAGCCGCAAAATCCAGCAAGCCGGCGCGTTCCAGAGCTGCCAGATCCAGTGAAAAGCGCCCTTTTCCATTAATTGCGTTCTTGGCCTTACTCATAGCCGTGGTCGCTGTGGCCGCCGGATTATGGCAATACCGTCAATCGCAACTTATATTGGCGTCCCTTGATGAACTTAAAAACCGTCAAACGCAATTCCAGGAACAACTGTCCGGTTTAACCGATGATATCTCGACCGTTGACCAGAAGCAGCAATCACTGGTGGACCGTATCGAGCAGGATGAAGACCGTCAGCGATCCCTCAGTGTGTCCCTGGATCAATTATCCAGCCAGGTAAAATCATTAACCATCGCCAAAGGCAAACAGCCATTGTATTGGCGGGCCTCGGAAGTGGAATACCTGTTGACGGTGGCCAATCACCGCCTCACCCTGG
>JASFMT010000061.1:0-12282 GCA_050117455.1 Gammaproteobacteria bacterium
TATCATCCAACGACGACCAGTAGGATATGGCAAGTTCCCGCTTGCTATCGGACACCGCGAAAAAATCGATACAATTGTATTGTTGTTTTGCCAGTTCACGCAGTCTGGTTGCCGTGGTTTCGTAATGGTTATCCACGCAGTTTAAAGTTGCCTTAAAAATCACCGCATACATATTTTTGCCCGCACCTGGAACTGTTTCGTTGCCGTAGTGGCATTTTATATGTCAATGAAATTGGGTGCTGATCTTGTCAATGTAGGCTAACTCATTACCAGGTGCCTTAAGTTCCGCCTCAAGTAGCTCCAGTTCGTTTTCCTTAAATGAAAACAGGGTTTTTGCGATCTTGCTGAATTTCAGGCGAGCAATGTTTTCCAGTATCTCGAGGGACGATGTGACCACCAATTCAAGATTACTTTTATTGTACTTCATCTTATGCAACTCCATGTGGCGTTGGTAGTTATTGAGCAGGTATTCAAGCTTTTCCTCGATTTCATGAATATCCCTATTGGACTTCAGAATTTCATTTATCCAGTTTCGTAACGCCAGGTACTTTGCAACGGAATCCGGGTCCTGTTTGAACTCGACAATCTGTTCCCACTTCACGGAAGAATCTATCTGCGGGAACTGATTAATCACCAGGTTAACGACCTGGGAACGTTTTGCCTCTTTATGGGAGATTACCGGATATTCTGAAACGATAGGGAAATAAAGGGATTGTTTGTCATTGATCTGCAGGTGAATGCTGCCCATGCGCGTGAGGACGTCAATGCCGTAGTCATTGATTTCACCGCCCAGGGTATAGTTAAGGATGTCGTGTAATGCCTGGAGTTGCTTTTTTTCACCAATGCCCAAATAGGGTTCGATGCCTTTGAGAAACTGGGTGTCAATGATATTGATGAGATCCTGGCTACATAAATAGTCAATGGTTCTTTGTTTGTTTCCTGCCTCCAGTGGGTATGGATAGCCACATATAGTAATTTGGTCGAAATACAACGCCTCGCGTTTCAATGCATCCAATTGAGGTTCGTCGTACCACATAAAACGGACACCAATGCGTTTCATCGATCCCTCCACCGATTACACCGGTCGTAAAACAGTTCTGCTGCAGTATCAACTGTATTATGGCGACAGCATCTGGTGTTCTCAAGTTGTTTCTGAAGACGCTGAGTCAAGCCATGTTGGCGCTCGGTATCGCGAAAAAGCCACTAGCGGTACGAACAAGGAGTGGTTAAATATAATCCAGTCAGCGCAGGCTGGAATTCGCTGCTGCCCCGGCTGTAAGTGTCCTGTTATTTCCCTCTGTTAAGGTAATCCTCACAAAGACACGTTTTTAAGATGATCGGTCAGTATTGTCCTGTGTCTCAAGAGGATACTGCTGGTTGTTGTAATGGCTAAAGATGTTACGGGGTTAATACACAAGCGGATTCAGGAGGATGACCATGGCTATCGTTTCAAGAAAAATGAGCAGGATCATACTATCAATGGTTCTGTTATTGGGATTTTCAATGAATCCGGCGAGTGCTGTCGTGTTGACACCCGGCAGTTTCACCGCATTGCCGGGTACGACGTCCGCAGCGGAACCCCAGCTGGCTGGCACCGTCATTGTCGATGAATTGGTGGGGTTTTCTTTTGGTGCCTACGGTGGCACGGTATTCGGCGATGTGCAGGTACGGGTCGTCGAATCGGTGGACAGCACCCTGGATTTTTACTGGCGGGTTTTCAATGATGCGGCATCCGCAGGGGCTATTGGCGACTTTCGCATCGGCGAATTTGATACACCTGTGTATAACGCCAATTATCGTATTGATGGGCTGGGAGACGATGCACCGGATCGTGCGTTGTTGTTTGATTCGCCTTTTGACGGTTACGTCAATTTTAATTTCGGCGATGGTGGCCTGCTTGCCGGCAGTTCTTCCAGTTTCTTTTTCCTCGACACCGATGCGACCGAGTTCGCCAGAACCGGGCTATATGACTTGACCAACATCGGTCAAACCCGGATATCAAGCGCTTTCTCGATGTATGCACCCGCCTATAATGTACCGGAACCCTCCAGTCTCGCTTTACTAGGTTTGGGGCTGGCTGGTATCGGGTGGCGACGTAAACGCACAAATAATGAAGCGACGTTACCTGTATAACGTTGTTATTTGGCGCGCCAGAGAGTCATAAGGCAGGTCGCACATTGACTCTACTTTGCATGTAAAGAGGCGACTGGAATAGTGATATTTTTACGCAGACTAAAGTAGTCGGTTGTGTACCGTGTTTATGTGCTAATTATAGGGGTTACTGGCGAGCTGTACACTGACCTCGTGAGTGATGGGGTATACCGGTGGTCCAAACTGATTATAGACGGCAACATCGGCTGCGTCCCGGCCGTAGCCAATGGCCACGTAGCCCCCTTTTATCTCTTGCTGGGTTGCATCGAAGGTATACCAGCGTCCTCCGACATAGGCTTCAAACCAGGCATGCATATCCATCGGTTCAAGTCCGTAAAGATAACCCACCACCATGCGCGCCGGAATACTCAAACTGCGGCACAGGGCAATTCCGAGGTGTGCCAGATCACGGCAAACACCGGACTGGCGAAGATTCACTTCCACGGCGGAAATGGGAATATCGCTGGTACCCGGCTCGTACCGAATGGTGGTGCGTAGCCAGTTGGTAATGGCCGCCACCTGGTCATAACCGAGCAGCTGGCCGGCGGTAATTTCGGTCGCCATCAGGTTAAATCTATCTGATTCACAAAAACGGCTGGGTAACAGGTATTTAAGGACGGCATCCGGCAAATTCTGTATTTCAATAAAAGGGGAGCCCGGCGCAACATCCGTACCGTTTGCCGTCATGATGTGTGTCGCGGTGTGTATCGAGAAGGGGCCGGGCGGTGCAATTAACCGCTGACAAAGATTACCGTAGTCATCAGTGAATTCAGAAACCGGGACGCTCGGTACAAGGTTGTATTCTTCTCGTGCTATCCATTGCTGGGTGCCACTGCGCGGGCGCAGCATGAGCACGAACGGCGTGGATACCGTGATCTCAAACGCCAGGTCATAACTCGTGTGTAACCACATGTGATCCATTCTACCAAAAAGCGCTAATACTATAAATCTTTTATTAATCGGCCTGTCAATTAGCCTATAATGCCTCTTCAATGACCTTTAACAGTGGTTTGAACTGTACCGCGGGGCCTGTTCAGGGCTTTGACCCAGGGTGAATACGCGGTCAGTTAAAAGCTGATTCGTGAACAGATCCAGTATTCAGTCATGTTTTCTTTTATCTCCCAGTGGTGGGATGAGCGTATTATCCGGCGCTCATCTATCTCAGCAAACCAATGGCAGCGGGCCTTTGAGCGCTTGCCCCTGTTAAATCGTCTTGACGAAGCGCAAAGAGGCCGGCTTGTCAAAATGAGTATCCTGTTTCTTCATGCCAAATCCCTGGAAGGCGCGCGCAACCTGACATTGACAGATGAAATGCGGCTGATCATTGCCCTGCAGGCCTGTTTACCGGTGCTAAATCTGGGATTAACCTGGTATCGCGGATGGACATCAGTCATTGTTTATCCCGCGCAGTTTGTTCCAAAGCGCAAATATATTGATGAATACGGTATTGAGCACTACAGTGAGTCGGTACTGAGCGGTGAATCCTGGCATACCGGGCCCTTGGTGTTGTCGTGGGAAGATACCGAACATTCAGGGGTTATTGACGGTTACAATTTGGTCATTCACGAATTTGCCCATAAACTGGACGTCCTAAATGGATCTGCGAATGGTTTTCCCCCTTTGCACCGGGGGATGAATAGCGAGCATTGGGTGAAGGCATTCAGTGACGCATACAATGACATTCAAACCCGGTTATCCCATGGGCAACCGATACCTATGGATAGTTATGGCGCATCGTCACCGGCGGAATTTTTCGCCGTTGCCAGTGAAGTTTTCTTTGAGCGCCCCGAGAGCCTCATCCAGTTTTATCCCGGCGTTTACGACCAGCTTAAAATGTTTTACCGCCAAAATCCCGCTAATCCCCGTTCTTAGAACAATCAAAAAACTGAATGGGTCCACTTCTGGTGTTATACATCCGTTGATTTTACAATTAAATGAAACGGAATAACGCAATAGGGGCTGATCATATGCAAGCACCGATTGATAGCCAGATGAAATTAACTTTTGCGCAACCGGTGGCAAAATGGGTTCGCGCCTATTTCAACGGCCAATTACTGGTGGATACGAAAAAAGCTATCCTGCTGGGCCGGGATAGACGCCCACCGGTATATTTTATTCCAAAGCAGGACGTTAAGATGGCGTATCTAACACCTGCCAACGATGAAGGTGCCCCGGATGACGATGAAACGAATTCTCGCTGGAACATCGTGGTCGGTAAGCGTTATGTAGCAAATGCCGCCATGGAATATAAAGGCTCGGTACTGTCAGTATCCCTGGATAACTACCTGACATTTGATTGGTCCGCAATGGACAGCTGGTTTGAAGAACAGGAGCAGGTGTATGTCCATCCCCGCGATCCGTACGTACGAGTGGATACGTTACACAGCAGCCGTCATGTCAAAGTGATTATTCACGGTGAAACGGTCGCGGAGACGCATAATCCTGTACTGTTATTTGAGACCGGCTTACCGGTGCGATATTACATTCCCAAAATTGATGTGCGGCTTGATTTGCTGATCGACAGCGATCATGTAACGCACTGTCCCTATAAAGGCGAAGCCCATTATTATTCGGTCAGGATCGGCAATTACACTATGGAAGATGTTGCCTGGTATTATCCCTATCCGGTGGCGGAATCGATGAAGATTGCCTCATATGTTGCGTTTTATGAAGAAAGAGTGGATGTGATCGAAGTAGATGGCGAACGTTCGAGCCAGTTTGGTGGCGATTAAGTGATGTCTTTATCGAAAAGCCGCTTCGGCGGTACGGTCCGCGGCGATAGTCGCTTCGTTAAGGTCGCCGATTTTTAACAGATCCTGTTTGCCGATCACCTGATGGGACCGGTCTTCAAAATAATATTCATAAATCCGCGTGAGTACGATCGCGTCCACCGGGCATGCTTCTTCGCAATAACCGCAATAAATACATTTGAATAAATCAATGTCGTAGCGTTTGGCGCGCCGGCTTCCGTCAGGCCGGCGTTCCGATTCAATGGTGATGCAAACGGCAGGGCAAACGGCCTCGCAAAGTTTGCAGGCGATACAGCGTTCCTCGCCGTTGGGATAACGGCGCAACGCATGCAAGCCTCTAAAGCGCGGTGACTGAGGCGTTTTCTCTTCCGGATACTGGACAGTAACTTTACGGCGCCACAAATGCCGTCCGGTTACCACCATGCCGCGAAACAATTCCAGCAAAAATAGGCTTTTAATATAATGACCAATACGGTGCAGCATCGAATCGCGGGAAGTCGCGCGGTGTCGCTTTGCGCCTGCTGTAACCGTATGGTTAACGCTCTCTGCCATCAATATTCCCTCCAGCTAAATGCCAATCTACCGGAGCGGGAGCAATTTCGACATTAATATATGTCAATAGCGCCGCTATTTACGTTGATTAACGTGGATTCAGCATAACCTGTTGAATTTTGCTACTATATTCAATGATGATTTATCCATGCGGTTTATGGATGATCTATTGCCTGATAAGCAACAGGTTGTCGATAAAGATTACAGAACTGTTCATACAGCACGCACGACACTAAACCGCCGTCATTCTTGTTGATAATAATCGGGGGAAAGACTTGTCCATTCAGTTTTTATCGGGCTTAATCGTTTACGTAGGCGCAATTGTCGCGTGTATTGCATTAACGGGTTGCAGTGATGAGTCGCATACAGGCATACCGACACTACATTGGTATGTGTTCGATGAGCCGTCCGGGGCGTTTTTGAGTACCGCGCAGCGTTGTTCGGAGCAATCTGCAAATACGTACAAGATCGAACTGGTGCCGCTGCCATCCGATGCCGATCAGCAACGGGAGCAACTGGTGCGCCGGCTGGCTGCCGGTGACAATGCCATCGATATTATTGGCATGGATGTAATCTGGACCGCCGAGTTTGCCCAGGCGGAGTGGATTCTGCCCTGGCGTGGCGCATTGGCTGAGCAGGTAAAAGCGGGCCGCATGGATGCGCCAGTGCAAAGTGCCACGTATCAAGACCAGCTATGGGCGGCACCGTTTACCACGAACACGCAATTGTTGTGGTATCGGACCGACCGGGTGAACAGGCCACCTGCGACCTGGGATGAATTGATTAAAAAAGCTGAATCGTTGGGGGAGGTTGGAACCATTCAGGCACAGGGCGAGCGCTATGAAGGCTTTACCGTGTTCTTTATTTCACTATTGGCCTCTGCCGGTGGCTCGGTATTGAATGGCAACGGTCAGGTAATTTCACTGGCGCGGCAACCAACCATCAAAGCATTGTCGACCATGGCGAAGTTTGCCAATTCATCTGCGGCGGATCCCGCACTGGCAGCGGCCCGGGAGGACCAGGCAAGGCTGGCATTCGAAGCAGGCGATTCGAGTTTCATGCTTAACTACACTTATGTATGGCCCAGTGCTAAACAGAATGCCCCGGCTATTGCCAGCCATATGGGATGGGCACGTTGGCCCGCGGTAACAAAAGGCAAACGCAGTCGAGTTACGATCGGTGGCATAAACCTCGGTGTCAGCGCCCATACGCTATATCCGCGGCTGGCTTTTGAGGCGGCTGCGTGTATTGCATCGGAACCCCATCAACGCCTTGCCGCACAAAAAGGCGGCCTGCCACCAACAATCGGTGCGTTGTACGATGATCCTGACGTTCGTGCCATTTTTCCTTTTGCGGATACGTTGCGCCGTACGTTACACGATGCCGTACAACGGCCGCAAACACCATTGTATAATGACGTTTCGTTAGCGATCAGCCGAACCTTGCATCCAATGCGCGATATCGAACCGGAAAAGGATTATCAACGTTTGCGCGAGGCCTTGCAGCGGGCGCTGGATTCGGAGGGCCTGCTTTGAGCCGGCGACAGCGCAGCGAATGGCGCCTGGGCTGGCTTTTATGCGCGCCGGCAGTTACGGCGCTTATGCTGGTAACAGCCTATCCCATTCTCTATGCGGTGTGGTTATCCTTTTTCAAATACGATTTGCGTTTCCCGGATCAACAGGTATTTGTGGGGCTTGAAAACTATATCAGTATATTGACCTCGGAAGTCTGGTGGCGCGCCCTGACCAACACACTTGTTATAACGGTGGGATCCGTATCCATTGAATTATTGCTGGGGTTTGTGCTGGCGTTGATGATGCACCGCACACTGATTTGGCGCCGCGCCGTACGGGCTTCGACGCTAGTGCCGTACTCAATCATCACGGTGGTTGCTGCCCTGGCGTGGAAGTTCGCGTTTGACCCGGTCACAGGGTTTGTTAATGGTTTGCTGGGCATTGAGCAAGCCTGGCTGACCGAACGCTGGTCCGCATTCTTTGTAATTATCCTCACGGAAATATGGAAGACCACACCCTTTATGGCGTTGCTATTGTTGGCGGGATTGACGTTGGTGCCCGGCGACTTGTTGCGTGCTGCGCGGGTGGATGGTGCCAACGCCTGGCAACGATTTACGAAAGTCATTGTGCCGGTTATGAAACCGGCGATTCTGGTCGCGTTACTGTTTCGTACCCTGGATGCGTTTCGCATTTTTGATACCGTGTTCGTACAAACTCGCGGTGCACAGGATACCGAATCTGTTTCCGTTCTGGGTTATAACACGTTAATCGTACGACTCAACCTGGGGTTGGGTTCGGCTGTGTCGGTATTGATTTTTATTGGTGTATTAATTATTGCAGTGGTGTTTGTCAAAGGTTTTGGGACGCCGCTGACACGCCAGCAAGGAAAATCGTAAAGCGAATGAATAGTGGCAGACTGGAAAAACTGTTTTGGGGAATGGGCAATATGCTCGTAATCGCCTATGCACTGTTACCGGTGGCCTGGATTCTTTCCTTGTCGTTGAAACGCAGTAGTGATCTGAATGATCAACGCTTTATACCCCAGGCAGCCAGTTTTGAACACTATCGCGCAATTTTTGATGATATGCAGTTTCCGGCGGCCCTGTGGAATTCCATTGGCATAGCCACGATATCAACGTTGTTTGCGGTGATCCTGGGAATGTTTGCCGCCTATGCTATCGTGCGGCTGGAATTTCCCGGGCGTCGAATGATTCTGGCCGGTGCGCTGGCGACGGCCATGTTTCCACCGATTGCGGTGATCGGACCGTTATTTAATATGTGGCGGGTGACAGGATTGTTTGATAGCTGGGCGGGTTTGATCCTGCCGTATATGACGTTTACCTTGCCCCTTGCCATCTGGACGCTGGCGGCCTTTTTTCGGGAAATACCCTGGGATATGGACAAGGCGGCGCGGGTCGATGGCGCCACGCCGTTTCAGGCATTTACCAAAGTGATTGCACCATTGGCGGCACCGGGCGTGTTTACCGCGGCGATACTGGTTTTCATATTCGCCTGGAATGACTTTTTATTTGCCATTGCGCTGACATCCACCAATGATGCTCGAACGGTGCCGGCCGCTATTGCGTTTTTCACCGGCAGTTCCCGCTTTGAGTTACCCACCGGTTCGATAGCTGCCGCATCGATCGTGGTAACCGTGCCGGTAATATTGGTGGTGTTGATCTTTCAGCGGCGTATCGTGTCCGGCCTGACGTCAGGCGCGGTGAAGGGTTGATAACAGTGGGGAACAGGGAATAGCGATGGCAAAAATCGACCTGGATAATGTAACTAAACGATTCCCCGACGGTACTATCGCTGTCAACGACGCCACTTTTACCATTAACGATGGTGAATTTTTTATCCTGGTGGGTCCATCCGGTTGCGGCAAATCCACCTTGTTGAACATGATTGTCGGACTGGAAGATGTTAGCAGCGGAGAAATCCGCGTTGATGACGATGTTGTTAATGACCTGGATCCCCGGCATCGCAACATGGCCATGGTCTTTCAAAGTTACGCGCTTTATCCGCACATGAGCGTGCGGGAGAATATTGCGTTTCCGCTGCGCATGGCAAAAACAGCCAGCAGCGAAATCGACCGGCGCGTGCGGGAAGCGGCTGATATGCTGGAATTGAGTCAGTTACTGGACAGTAAACCGCGCAATTTATCCGGTGGTCAACGCCAGCGTGTCGCCATGGGCAGGGCCATAGTCCGTAAACCGGTCGCGTTTTTACTGGACGAACCGTTATCCAATCTCGATGCGCGGCTGCGCCATCAAATGCGTACCGAGATTGCTCGACTGCAGCGGCGATTAGGTACCACTACGATTTACGTTACCCATGACCAGACCGAGGCGATGACCCTGGGTGACAGGGTGGCCGTGCTGAAAAACGGTGTTATACAACAAACCGGTACACCGCAAAAGTTATATGAGAAACCGCGTAACCTGTTCGTCGGAGGCTTTATTGGGTCACCGGCCATGAATTTTTTCCCCGTGCGAATCCATAACCGGCGGCTGGATTTTCCCTTGCTGGATATCGAAGTGGATGTACCGGATCGCGTTAAACTTCCTGGAGAACTGGACTATGCCATCGCAGGTATTCGTCCGGAGCATTTTCACCGGGTATCCAGCGACACGCATTACGATGGCGAACACGCGGTTATTGACCTCAAGGTGGATGTTATCGAGTGGTTGGGTGCTGAAGTGCTGGTGTATTCCCAGCTGAACATCAATTACTGGCCCGAGATGCCGGTGCTGGAACAGGACCTTGGTCTTAAAAAGAACCGGGGTGGGAAACTGGATGTCGTTGCCCGTGTGGAGGCTGCCGCTGCTGTCAGGGAAAAGACTAAAATCAAGCTTGCTTTTGATGCTGAAAAAATCCACCTGTTTGATCCGCAAACCGGCGATTGTCTAACGTCAAAAGGGCATGGCAAATAATCAATCGTTGCAAACAACGCCGATTCTGGTTATCGCAACAACGATGCTTATTCTTCAATTGCACCATCCGTCGTGCGGATCAGTTTGCGCACTTCGTTAGTTACCACGCTGAGTAACGCAAGATCGACGGTGCCGGTTTTAAATTCCGCAAAGCGTTGTAGATAACGGTCCACGGCTTGCTGATGGATGTTTTTCCATGTCGCTACAACCGTTTCCGGTGTATCCTTTGATTGATAGTGTTTGAGTGTTTCCCAGGCCAGAATACGTTGCAGCCGGTATTGTTCATCGCGAAGGGTAGAGCGGGCGAGCCGCAACCAGTGCTCTTCCTGTGACAGTCCACTGATCTGGTCGCGCAACCAGTGCAATTCCAGTTCGGCGCCTAACAGGTTGTAAAGCCTGGCGACGAACTTTGCCGGGTGTCCGGTATGCGTGGCGATTTCCATCATATCCAGGGAAGGGAATAAAAACTTAAGTCCCGCGATCCGGGTTGCGAGCTTTTCAGGTACGCCTTTTTCCTGGTATTGCTGCGCGAACTGCGTCAATTGAGCGCAATCGTCTTCCACCAGCAGTGATGGCATTGTGTCGCCAAGCTCGGCAGTCCCGGCGGCAAAACAGTCGACGGTGGCGCCGATATCCAACGGCTGTTTACGATTGCGTAGCAGCCACAGACACGCGCGATTGGTTAACTTGCGAATTTCATTAAGCATGGTTAACTGTACCGTTGCCTCTACCTGGTTATCGAGCCCGGCGATGTCGTGCCATAATGCAGGTAGCTGGAAAATCTTCCGTGTCACCATATACACGCGGGCGATTTCCGGCGGATAGGCGCCGGTGTGCTCCTGCAGGCGAAATGCAAAGGCGATACCCATCCGGTTGATCATGCTGTTGGCGATAAAGGTGGCAATAATTTCACGCTTCAACGAGTGATCCTTCAAATACTTGCTAAACCGGCTGGCAATGGGGTCGGGAAAATATATCGGTAATTGGTTAGCCAGGTAAGGTTCTTCCAATACATCCGATGCCAGTAGAGTTTGAAACAGATCAATTTTACTGTGCGCCAACAACACCGCCAGTTCAGGCCGGGTAAGGCCCCGGCCTTCGCTGCGGCGCAGTGTGAGCTCCTCGTCATCGGGTAATACCCACGTATGCCGGTCCAGCAGGCCGTTGCGTTCCATGGAGCGAATCAGCCGGCTGTGTTCGTCGAGTAATGTTGGCGAAAAATGCTGACTCAGCGACAATGCCTCACTTTGCTGATAGTTGTTAATAAGTACTAATCTCGCCACTTCGTCAGTCATTTCCTCCAGTAACCGATTACGTTGTTTTTCAGTGAGTGCGCCTTCGCGCATGACATCGTTGAGCAGGATCTTGATATTGACCTCGTGGTCGGAGCAGTCGACGCCGCCGGAATTGTCAATAAAGTCAGTGTTAATATGGCCGCCGAGTTGTGCAAACTCGACACGCGCACGATAGGTAAATCCCAGGTTGCCGCCTTCACCCACAACCTGGCAACGTAACTCGTTGGCGTCAATTCGCACCGCGTCGTTGGTACGGTCATCGGCGTCATCATGTGTCTCGCTACTGGCTTTCACAAATGTGCCAATGCCGCCATTCCACATGAGTTCCACGGGGGCCTTAAGAATGGCGCTGATCAATTCATTGGGGGTTAACCTGGTGTCGGAAATCTGCAATACCTCTTGCACTTGTTCCGACAGGGGGATGGCTTTGGCCTGTCGGGAATAAACGCCGCCGCCTTCAGAAATCAGCGATGTATTATAGTCAGACCAGCTGGCATGAGGCAGATTAAACAGGCGTTGGCGTTCCTGGTAACTGGTTTCGGGATCCGGGCTGGGATCAAGAAAAATTTCATGATGATTGAAGGCGGCGACCAGGCGGATATGCCGGGACAGCAACATGCCGTTGCCAAAGACGTCGCCACCCATACCGCCAATACCGGCGACGGTAAAGTCTTCATTCTGGATATCCTTGTCAAGCTCCCGGAAGTGCCGTTTGACGGATTCCCAGACGCCACGCGCCGTGATACCCATTTTCTTGTGGTCATAGCCCGTGGAGCCACCGGAAGCGAATGCATCGTCCATCCAGAAATTGTATTCCCTGGCGATAGCGTTGGCGGTATCGGAAAAGGTTGCCGTGCCTTTGTCTGCGGCCACCACAAGATAGGGGTCATCTTCATCGTAACGAACGACATTGGGCGGGTGTTGAATATTGTTTTGCTGCAGGTTATCCGTGATGTCCAGTAAACCGCGGATAAAGGTGCTGTAACAATTCAGCACTTCTTTACGCACCGTGGCATTGTCTTTGCCGCGTAACTTGCTTTTGACGACAAAACCACCCTTGGCGCCTACCGGTACGATTACGGCATTT
>JASFMT010000062.1:0-12130 GCA_050117455.1 Gammaproteobacteria bacterium
TCACGCAAGCTGTTGGTAAATCTTAGAAAAAATTGTAGGTTCGCTGCGATAAAATGCTATGTCCGACCAGGACGCGGGGAATGAAAGTAACTTCAGGCGGTACCGTATTTGGTTTCAATGGTGATGCCCAACTCCTTGAGCATACCCGTTGGTAATATACCGCCTGCGCTGATAATGACCGCATCGTTCTGGGCTTCAACCTTTGTGCCCTGATGATCAATGACCACACGATCATCTTGTATTTCCTTGACGTTGGAATTGAGTAAAACCTTGAGGTTGCCCCGTTGTTCGGCGTCATTCACTCGTTGCCTGTTCTTTTGTTTGGCGCGGGTAAAAGCGCCACTGCGATAGGAAAGGATAACCTGGGTGCCCGGTTCTTCGGCGATACTGGCCGCCGCCTCGAGAGCACTGTCTCCGCCGCCCACCACTAATACGTGCTGATTGCGGTATTGTTCCGGATCGACCAGGCGGTACACCACTTTGGTCAGTTGTTCGCCCGGCACCCCCAGTTTGCGTGGTGTGCCACGGCGGCCAATTGTCAGTAAAACAGTCTTGGTGCGATAAACATTTTTCGTGGTCTTGACCTCAAAGCCGGTCTGGGTGCGCATAATGCTTTCCATGCGCTCCTTAAAATTGACCTTGATGCCCGTTTGGGTGGCGACTTTATGCCAGAATCCTAATAGCTGCTCCTTGGAAATTTCTGTAAATTTTACGGTGCCGACAATAGGGAGTTCGGCGGGCTGGGTCATGACCAGTTTGCCACGCGGGAAGTGGGATACGGTTCCTCCCAATGATTCCTGCTCGACAGTAACGTAACGAAGCTTATTGGCGTATGCTCCCAGCGTTGCGGCAAACCCGGCGGGTCCGGCGCCAATAATAACGACATCGAGATCGTTTCCCTGTCCTATGTTGGACTTATTGCAGATAGAGTCCATCGCTTGCCGGCCCTGCTCGATGGCATTGCGGATCAGACCCATACCGCCCAGTTCGCCAGCGATAAATATACCAGGGACATTGGTTTCAAAATTTTCGTTGACGTAAGGGATGTCCAGGCCCCGTTTTTCGGTACCAAATACCAGCGTAATGGCTTCGACGGGACAGGCCTCGGCACAAGCACCGTGGCCGATACAGGACGTGGGATTAATAAGAGCGGCTTTTTCTTCGATGAGCCCGATAACTTCGTGTTCCGGGCAGGCATCGGCACAGGAGTTACAGCCAATACAAAGGTTAGGATCGATCAGCGGATGCAGGGAGGCGGGTTCTGTGAGGCCGGCTTTGACGTTTTCTTCGAGGGCCTGTTTATGTTTCTCGAATTTCTCGCGTTTTCTGTAGTGTGTCCAGAGCACCGCGATGCCAATCGGCAGGACATACACCAGCAACATGGTGTACTCGCCAAGCAAGACTAGAAGATCACTTAAAACCACTATTGACTACCTAATAGACGACTTACCACAGTCCATAACCATACACTATCGGCGCCCCATGAAAGGAATAATTATAATTTTGCCAATCTACTCTACAAATTAGCCACTTGATCGGCGCCGGCCCCCAAAAGCTTTATTTTACACGATATAACAATTTACTAAATAATTATAATGATTAGCATTCATTGGGCGGAACCGCCCATAAGTCAGGTCGAGTTAAGAATAATCCGATTTAAATGTAGGAAAAAACTTACAAACCGGTCGGAAAAAAACTTAGTACCCCGTGAGTGGGTTCAATCCG
This sequence comes from Gammaproteobacteria bacterium, assembly GCA_050117455.1. Taxonomy (GTDB): domain Bacteria; phylum Pseudomonadota; class Gammaproteobacteria; order SZUA-152; family SZUA-152; genus JAKEGK01. The sequence goes on from JASFMT010000062.1 coordinate 1,726, forward strand.
CGCTGAGGCTGATTCCGTCTCAATAACTTCGTGAAAATCGATAGCCGTGATCACTGGATGAAATCGCCTGCAGCTCAGCAATCTGCCTTATTAACCACAAGGCATAGAAACTGAGAGAAATCGGGCAGCTATCTTCCGCCTGCGATCTTCATAATAACCGGTTCACTCGGCAAACGGGGGATTTTGCAACTGTTATCGCTTGGTTTACTCGGCAGGAAACCCTCAATATATTTAAGTGATTGATTCCTGTTAGCGTAACAGGCAGGGCCAATGCCGCTACGGTCTTACGGCCTGACGGTAAATAGATTCGTCCAATACCGTAAACGACAGGAATGTGGTTAATAGGGCCAGCCCCATGGCTAATGCAACAGGTGATGTTGTCATTAAAATCCCCATCACAATCCACATATCCCGAACAATCTTTTTCTTCTGTTTATATTCGGCGGTTGCACGGTGCGGAATCCATTTGTGTTGTTCCTCATCGTAAACGTACATAGGTACCTCCAAATTGCTCTGTTCGTATATCCGTGCCACCGAATTATCATGGCCCAGGATACGAAGAATTCCAGCGGCTGATGAGTATTTTGAATTGCTAAACCTATTGGGGTTCCCGGAGATCTCAGGTTACACCCACCGCAGCTCACTGGCCGTGGCAGCTCCTGTTGCTATGCAAAAACAACACCCACATCGTGACCACTGGTGTACCGAGAGCCGCTGTGTCGCCGGGCCGGTTTGGTGACCGCAATGTACCAGGCTTACATTTTTTTTTGGAAAATTGTTCATATCTGCATCACTGCCAATGTTTCAATGCCGTCATTATGAGGCTTGATTGGGATTTGATCATCGTATTGGTTACAATGGCGTCAACCAGGGGGAACGTGCGTCATTTGTCAACGGGCGACAGTTTTTAGCGTTAAAAATCGTTATAATCTGTCTCCTGCACACTAGCCGCGACCGACCACCTTAGAAAACGATTAAGCAGACATTCAGGTTCCCATAACTAAGGTTGGGAGCCAACGATTTAGACCTGACAGTACAGTTAACACATTCAATTATTACAATATTTTTGGTGTAACCCGCGCGTTCCAGATTGCAGCGACCGGTGAAAACGGTTAGCTGACACCAACACGGCAACTGCTCGAAAAGCGCAATATAAGGGTGAGCCGCCATTGTCGAAGGGGAGAATTAACAATGAACCTGTTGTATAGAATAGCCATCGGTTTCGCTGCCGCGGGCTTAATGTCGATTTTCATATCGACGACCATGGCGGCTCCGGCGCTGGAAGATGATAACAACGTCATTCGGTGGGCGGGGTGTGGTATCACCAAGAAGGCGTTTATGGCGGAGTTGGCGGCAGCCTACGAAAAAAAAACCCACATTAAAGTGCTCATGGAAGGTGGTGGGGCCACCCGTGGTATACGGGAAACCGTGGCTCTGAAGATCGATATGGGTGGGACCTGCCGCATGCCGCTACCGGAATTCAATCACTCGGAATTGTATTCCACCGTCTATCCGGTCGCCTGGGATGCGTTAGCGGTTATTACACATCCGAAAAATCCCATCGGAAGTTTTTCGACACAGCAGATTAAGGATATTTATCTGGGGAAAGTTACCAACTGGAAACAGCTGGGATGGAAGGACCGGCCGATCCATTTGTATGTCCGTAAAAGCAAGATATCCGGTGTTGGTTATGCCGTGCGCCAATACATTTTTCAGGACAGCGGAATTGATTTTAAAACAAAATATCAAGTTCCTTCATCCGGTCCGTTGGAAAAGGCCATTGAAAAAGATCCTTATGCGATCGGTATTACCGGAATCAGCAGTGCGCGCAAACGCAATGTAAAGATTGTGCAATTTGACGGAATGGATCCAACCTTTGAAAACGTCCGCGATGGGAATTACGGTTTGTATCGCCCGTTATATCTGGTTACCGGACCGTCACCTTCCAAGAAAGTGCAGGATTTTGTATTGTTTGCCACGTCCAAAGAGGGACGTAAAGTCATTCGTGGTACCGGCACCGTGCCGTACCGTGATGCCCTTGGGCTCATGTCCAAAATGGTGATTTATGGCTTCGGTGTGAAATAGCGACGTTGCCTCGAAATTCCTGAAGTTAGCCAGTCCCACCGACATTTCGCCCGGTTACAGGCGGACTTGTCAGTTCATTATCCATGGTGTGGTAGACGCCGTTGCGTTTGCCACACAATGCTACTACGCTGTTTTCCCTCATGGGTATTTTTCACTATACAGCCTGTTTCGGGGCCCCACCGTTTGCACTACCGGCAACCATTTTGTCGGCCTTGTTGTTATTCGCCGCCGGCCCGCCGGCTATGGCAATGGATCTGGACGTGCGAAGCGCTCCATCTAACGTTCTGGACTTTTCGCTGTTAATTGAGCATTCCGTCACTGAACTTGAGCGCGACAGCAACAAGGTCGACGCTAACGTTGAGCGAATCGGCATACTGACCATTGACGTTCCCCGTGATGGCCCCCGTTTTGGCCTGGCCCTGGGTTACGCGTTCAGCGACTTTGACAATAACGACCTGTATCTTCCCATCTCGATGGACGGCTATTATCTCGGCGTATCGGTTCAGGGCCTGATCGTAGAAACATCGACATGGTCAGTGACCGCGCGCGCGGAATATATTTTTCAGGATGTTGATGGTTCTGATATGGACAACAACACGGCTTCCCTAAGCTGGCATGAGTACAGTGTCGGCGTGAGCCTTCGTTTTGCGTTGAGTAGCGCATTGCGTATCGTTGTAGAGCCGGTCTATACGGATATTAACGGGACTTACCGGGAGCGTGGGGTGTCATCGCAAACGGTGAAGCTGGATAGCTCAAAGGGAAGCGGTTTGCACGCTGAGCTGCAGTACTGGTTAAATGACCGAGAATCCATTAGCGTGCAATATCGCAATGCCGCATTGCAGGGATTTGCGTTGCGGTTTCGGCGCTTCTTCTAGCTTTCATCGCGTTATAAAAAATAATTCATGCCCGGTTCAGGCAACATGTGTCATTAATTGTATGGGGCTAGGTAAACAGGGGTGTCTGATTAAGCGTTTTCAGATATTGCTCTTTGGAGCGCTGGGATTCGAAATAGATTTTAGTAATATTGTGCCCGCTACCCTGGATGACAAAAGGGTGTCGATGAGGGTCGGTAACCATTTTATTGGTGATGGGATCGGTGACTAAAACGATCATAGGATACTCCTGGCTACATCAATAAGCCCATAATAACCCTTGGCAGAGCTGATTGTTAAATTTTTGAAAGTCATCGTTACCTAAAATAAAAGTTAGGCATATCAGTTTGCCGGAAAAGCAGTTCGTTTTCCGCTGACGCCGGCGGGGTAAAGAATCGTTTCATTGGGCACTCGATACCTGGTGATTCACAACCGTGTTCGAAGGCACAGTCGCATTGACGCTGATGTAAATGTACATAGGTGTCGCTGATATCGCAGTATTCAATAGGGATTATTTCCATAGTAACTACCATCCCTTACAAAGAGTAATTGAATTGCATAAAAAACCGGTATTGCTTATTCAATTAAAGTACACAATTACCGTTTAACATTGACTTGTATCAACATATAATAAGAAGAGAAACAGTGGCCTGGGTTAAAGTTTAGTAATTTACTCGGTCATTCATCGGGACCCATGCTAGGATATTAAAATGACAACACCGAAAGCCATTCGTTTGCCTCAGATTAAGGTTGCGTGTTCGGACTGCAGTCTACGAAGTTTGTGCCTGCCCTTTGGTTTGGATGGCGAAGAACTGAATAAGCTGGATGAAATTATCAAGCGTCCTCGGCCACTGCAGCGTTCGCAACGCTTGTATCATCCTGGCGATCAGTTTCGGTCGGTCTTTGTCGTACGCTCCGGCTCGTTAAAAACCTACACCACCACCCCCACCGGCGAGCAGCAGATTACCGGGTTTCATCTTCCCGGGGAGCTGGTTGGCCTTGATGGGGTTAGCACCGATAGTTACAGTTGTACGGCAGAAGCACTGGAAACCACCAGCATTTGTGAATTGCCTTTCGCACGTCTGGAAGCCTTATCGGGACAGATTCAGGGCTTGCAACGTCAATTGCATCGCCTGATGTCCAAGGAAATTCTTGCGGAACAACAGCTGTTGTTGCAGTTAGGTAAAATGACCGCCGAATCACGGGTGGCGGCGTTTCTAATGAGTATTTCCATACGCCTGGCGACGCGCGGTTTTTCTCCCACCGAATTTAATCTCACCATGACCCGTACTGATATCGGTAATTACCTGGGTATGGCGGTGGAAACCGTAAGCCGGCAGTTTACCAATTTCCAGGAGCAGGGAATCATTACCGCATCCCGCAAACACATCCAGTTGTTGAAACTGGATACGCTGCGTTCCATGTCAGGGCTCATGCAGTGTGAGAAAAACTAGCCTGCACGCCTGAAAGGGTAACGTCTAGTCACCGCCTAACCCATTTAGCTGAACGCTGGTTTCTTCATGAACGTTTCATATTGCTAATCTGTAACTTTTGCATAGCGCCCGTTGTTTATCCTGATACCTAATTACGTAGTTGCCGCAACTCGAGACGGGACGTAGATCGCGATTGATCTCAATCAAAAACTTTCCTGAGTTAACTTCTAAACTTATACCCATGTAAGGTTTGTATTACGCAATTGTTTGCAAACCGTCGAAAATAGCGCTTTAAATAAAGGGCGGCAATAATTAAAAGGGGTAAAATAATGAACCAAGAGTTTGTAGTTCCAACGGATCGTTTGCTGGATAACCTCGGTCCTGGTTGTTTCGTGCAGGTCGATCAGGGCAATGGTAGCTTTTGGGTGGAAATCAACGATACGGACGGGTATATCTTTGGCGGGGTGGTGCACCCGAAATTAAGCGGCGCAGATTGCCCATTTTACAAAGAGTGCCAGGTAATGTTCAGCCGTGACGATATCTGCCGGCTGGGTTGCGACCGTTACTGTTTCTGTTAGCCGGTAATCGTATCGGATCTGGGTTTGGTTTTGCGACAGCCGCGCACATCGGGGGCATCAAGATTTATACACGACCGAACAGTGTGTTCAGATCCATTTAACTAAGTATGCGTTTCAACGGGAATAGCGCGAATTACCGGTTATTCATTGCCAATATCAAACTTGATCCCTTGCGCCAACGGTAATTCAGTTCCCCAGTTGATCGTATTGGTTTGACGACGCATGTAGGCTTGCCAACTGTCCGAGCCTGCTTCGCGGCCGCCACCGGTTTCTTTCTCCCCGCCAAACGCGCCACCGATCTCGGCGCCGGATGTCCCGATATTCACATTAGCAATACCGCAGTCACTGCCGCTGGCGGATAGGTATTTTTCGGCGTTGATCAGGTCGGTGGTAAAAATGGCCGAGGACAGGCCTTGCGGCACATCGTTTTGTAGTGCAATAGCTTCGTCCAGGGTGGTGAATTTTTGCAGGTAAAGGATGGGCGCAAATGTTTCCTTGCACACAAAATCATATTGCTCATCCACCTCGATCAATGTGGGTTCTACATAGAAACCCGGTTTATCAACAGTATTACCGCCGGACAATATGTTTGCACCGGCATTTTTTGCTTTTTCCACGGCGCTGGCGTAATCGTCCATCGCCTGTTGATCGATAAGCGGGCCCATCAAAGTTTCACTGTCCAGGGGGTTGCCGATTTTTACCTGTTGGTAGGCGCTGACGAGTCGTGCGACTAAATCATCATATATATCGCTATGGACCAGTAACCGCCGGGTCGTGGTGCAGCGTTGGCCCGCCGTTCCCACGGCGCCGAATACAATGGCCGGTACCGCCAGTTTCAGATCAGCAGTCTGATCCACGATGATGGCGTTATTGCCACTGCATTCCAGCAGTACTTTACCCATGCGCGACGCCACGGTTTGGTAAATGTGACGGCCGGTTGACGATGATCCGGTGAAGGAGATCAATGCCACCCGTTTGTCATTGACAAACGTTTCCGCGATATTGCGATCGCCCGGCAAAAACAGGGAAAATAATCCAGGGAAGCCCATGCTTTGGGTGACTTCATTGCAAATATGTTGCACGGCTAATGCGCATAGGGGAACCTTGGACGACGGTTTCCAGATAACGGCGTTACCGGCTACGGCCGCAACCAGGGCATTCCACGACCATACCGCCACCGGAAAGTTAAACGCGGAGATAACGCCGACCACGCCGAGCGGATGCCACTGTTCGTACATGCGGTGCAGGGGGCGCTCGGAGTGCATGGTTTTACCGTACAGCATACGGGATTGACCGACGGCGAAATCCGCCACATCGATCATCTCCTGCACTTCACCGTCGCCTTCCTGCTTGATCTTACCCATTTCCATGGCAACCAGGCTGCCTAATGCATCCTTGTTATCGCGCAACGCGTTGCCGATTTCGCGAACCACGTCGCCGCGCTTGGGCGCCGGCACCATGCGCCATTCCTTCTGAAACTCCATGCTCTCACGAATCACTGTCTGATAGTCATTAGCAGAGCAAGCATAAACGCTGGCAATGGTCTGTTTGGTGGCTGGATTGATAGAGTCAATAACGCCGCTGGTGGTCGTCTGGCACCAGCCGGAACGACCGGAACAGGTTCCGTAGTTCTTGTCCGTTAAATGCAGGCGTTTCAATATGTCCATTATCAAACTCCTACCTTAGGTGTAATGTTTGCCAAAACGGTTGGCGAGGAATTCCTCCAGAGAAATGCTTTCCTGAGTGACAAACCCCTGGTATTTGCCGGGACTGTTGAGCACGATATCCATTACGCCGCAAACGCCTGATGCGGTGGTCACCTGAATGGAGGACCAGAGACGGCCGCCTATGTGTTGAGGATAGATTTTTTTTACGTAATTTTCATCGTAGAAATCACCCTCTTTGTGACCGGTAACGGCGACGTAAATCAATACCACATCCTGCAGCGTCTTCGGGATTGCGTTTTCCAAAATGCGTTTGAATGTAGGGCGGTCAAAATTCAATTTAAGGTCGTTCATTAACAGTTTAATAATTTTGCAGTGGCCGGGATAGCGCAGGGTCTTGTAGTTCATGTGCTCCACTTTGCCTTCATAGGTTTCCGCCAGGGTGCCCAGGCCGCCCGAGGTATTGAATGCTTCATAGTGGATGCCGTCCAGGGTAATGGTTTCATATCCTTCCAGCGGCAACAATGCGATTATTTCACCGTTTTCAACGCCGTAACATTTATTGCCATACTCGTTTATTAATCCGTCCGTTGACCAGGTTAACGAGTATTTCAGCGCGTTGTTTTGATAAACCGGTAAAGCACCGACGCGCATTTTAACGGTATCCAGCGTGTCAAAGCGTTGAATAAGGTCATTGGCGGCGATACTGATAAATCCAGGGGCCAGGCCGCATTGTGGCATGAATACTGTTTTCTGGCCCTGGGCAACCTGTTTCACGTGTTCGGTTACTGCAACATCCTCGGTCAAATCGAAGTAGTGTACGTTGTGTTTTGCGGCAGTATCGGCGACGAGCGGGTTGCAATAAAAGGGCAGGCCGGAAATAACGGCGTCAAAATCGTGATCACGAAACAGGGTGTCGAGTTCCTCGCTGTTTTGTGCGTCGACTTTGCTGGTTGCGACATTGGTTAAATTAAGGTGGGACACCAGGGTTTCTGCGGCGTTGATATTGAGGTTGCCGAGATGGATCTTATAATCATCGTGTTCGGCGAGCAGGCAAGTGATTAAAGATCCGATTTTTCCGACACCGAGAACCAAAACATGATGCTTGGCCAATGTTTATCTCCTAAGGAAATTAAAATGTTACAGAATCAGAAAACAGGTTGCTTACACGGGAATATCGACACGGCGTGTCTATACTTAATGAAATAGTGGCAAATAGTTTGCCAACTATCCCGGTACGATCATGTTCTGAAAAGTATAGGCGTATTTTTCAGTACCGAAAATCGCGACAGGTGTAACCGTATGCAGGATGATCCATATTTTGATTTCGCCAGGCTGTTGGCCCGGGAATCGCTTGAAAATGCAAATTTTCAGGCGGTTACTGACAGCGCGGTGAAAATTCAGACCCATCGTAATGATCAGGAAATAGTCACTCTCGATCTGACACCATTTAAAGCCAGGCCGAAGCCGGTTACCGCCGGACGGTATTTCGGCAATGTTGAAACGGTTTCCCATTTGGTCAGTGCTTATGAAGCGGCACGCCAGGACCACGTGTTCGAAGATAGTTTACCGGATGCCATGACGCACGTTTCCGGTTACGCCGGTGATTTCATGCAGAACATTTTTGCCCGGGCGCAACATACTCTCACCGATAGCCAGGCAGCGTTGCTCGGGCGATGGTTGACGAATCTTGATGTATACACCGCGGTGAAATCCGTGGAATCCCTGTTAAACAGCCGGGCTGATATCGCGCTTCTGGAAGAGGCGGCACAGCGCAACTGGATGGTTCACTTCGACCACCTGGCGATTCGTTGCGGAACCAAAGGCCGGGAGGATGCGGAACACGTGGCGGCCATGCTCAAGGAGCATCACGATTATGTGTCGGCGCAGATACCGGAAGAAGCGTTTTATCAATTTCCCGATGGCTGGAACGCGTATCCGCTTTATAAAATGCTCGATAACGGACAGCAATTGCGGCTTTTCATTGATCAATCGGATGCTGACAACAATACCCAAATTATCCAGCACTGGAATTACGTGTACGGATATACCGCACACCATTTGGCGATACGTGCCAGCGTAGTGCAAGACGACGCGCGGGTTGCCGTACCCTTAGTGGATATTATGGATGCTTTGCGAAAGCGGGGCATTGATATCATGACGCCCACCGGTGAATACACCGATGGATTGCTGCTACAGGTTTTTACCAAGCCGGAACTCAATACGTCAATACCTGATGCCCTGAAGCAGCAAATCATTCAGCATGGGAAAGACCTCGGCCGCATGATCGAAAACGGTAAATTGCTGGAGCTGGTATCCCGTAAGGAAATGTCCACGGAGCTGGCAGTGCAACTATTCGCGTTATATGGTCTTAAGTTTGATGTCAATAACCCCGTTCATTCGGCGCCGGTATACCAATACTTTCTTCCTGCCCAGGCCGCACATGTGATTCGCACTTCGGTGCAGACAGCGTAAAGGCTGGTGACCCATAATGCAGATTTGATCCGGCCCGTTAACCGCGGCTGCTCGGCCGCGCAAAAAACGCAAACGGGATGGCGAGTGGGCCGAAAACCGCGCCCATGACGCCCCAAAACACCGCATCAGCACGCCGTCCTTTAGCGATAAAATGGCAGAAAATTGCGCTAACCAAAAAGGTGCCAACTAATAATGCAATATCCATGGTGTTGCCCCCAGTAAAAACCGATACAGTTGTTGTCATTCTGATTTTGGTACTACATTGCTAAGCGATATTGGCCGTTGTCGATGGTTGGCGTCTAAATCGACAGTGATAACCCTGTTATGTTGACAATCGGGAACAATAGCGGCGCCGGTTTCAGTTGTTGCGTGTTTTGATTATTGTTTTGCAATCTGAAGCGTCTGCCTGAGTCAATCGTCGATGTAGGTTTTTTTACGGTTCAAGAACCGAACAGGTCTTAACAAGGTCAATCATTCAGCCTTACACCATGTTGACCAAGTATAAATACAGTCGGACTTATTTGTAAGTCAATCGTGAAAATTAACAATATTAGTCAGTCGATTTATTGCTCGGCAGCTGAATCCGCTTGAAAATTCGATACTAGCAAAACTGGTATGGGTACTCATTGGCGGAATATCTTGCGCTACTATAAGGTTTTTGCCAACGGATTGTTCAGTTATTTCTGACGCGGCAAGGTTTATTGGCCAAAATGCGTTTTTCAAATAAGGCGCGCGACTTATAGCACTAATGCATTGCGTAACACCTGGGCAGGATGTAGAGGCTCCACGTCCGTGTTTTCACGGATTTGCTGGCGGCAACTGGTGCCCGTTGCCACAATCGTTGTGTCTTTTGAAGCGCTGCGGATGGTGGGTAACAGTATTAGATTGGCGACTTTCATGGACAACGTATAGTGTTCTTTTTCGTAACCGAAGGAACCGGCCATGCCACAGCATCCGGAGGGAATCATCTCGATTCCACAATCGGGAATTAACGAAAGTGCGTTGCGGCAACTATCAAGGCCGGCCAGGGATTTTTGATGGCAGTGTCCATGAAGTAAAATCGTCGTGTGCCGTGCTTTCCAGTCCAGATGATGGGATTCGATTTTATAGCGTTCGCGGCTGATAAATTCATCAAATAACATCGCACATTGTTGAATAATCTCGAGTTGTGATTGCTGTTCGCTGTTGACCAGTGCTTGCGCATCGTCACGCAGTACCAGTAACTCCGAGGGCTCCAGTCCAACGATGGGAGTATTGTTTTCAGCCACCGGGTAGAGGTAATCGATCAATGGTTGCAG
>JASFMT010000063.1:0-11961 GCA_050117455.1 Gammaproteobacteria bacterium
GCGAGATCTTTTTCAATCCGCGAGCGGTCAATATCCAGAATCCGCGCCTTGTTGTGGGCGCTGTCCGTCAAAATATGGACCTGGCTGCCGGTATAGGACCGGGCGGCATGGCCTCGGCGGATCAACGCCATGGCCAACAGGGCAATGGTCACCTGCTCGCCCGTGGACAACAGCACATCCAGTTCCCGGGAATCGGGCTGCGGACACACCGAGTTAGCCAGCTCCACCAGGCGGTTGGTTTCACCGCTCATGGCGGAAACCACCACCACAACCTGATTCCCGTCGTTTTTACATTGAATCAGTTTTTCAGCGACGTGCTCGATGCGGTCGATCGATCCTACCGAGGTGCCGCCATATTTTTGTACGATCAATGCCATAATTATTTCAGAAAATGCAAATTAAACCTTTGACCTGGTTAGGCTTGTGATTGGTTTATTCAGATATTTATTATAAAGGCTGGTATCAGGACAAAAGACAGGAGGTGCGCACTTAGCTGCTGCTTCCTGCAATTTCACTCCGCGGCGGCCATGCCAACCCTAAGCGGTTATATCGAATATAATTTAACCAGTGACGCGTGATTATAACCAAGCCACGGCGCCAGCAAAACCAAAAATGCTTACAAAATTCGGGTCTTTGGAGATATTGAAAATTATGAGGCGAGCTGATCACGTACCCAGTCGGGTACCGAGCTCAGTGCGGCGTCCAGTGCCGCGGGATTATTGCCCCCGGCCATGGCCATATCCGGCCGGCCTCCGCCCTTGCCGCCCACCTGCTGAGCCACGGCATTCACCAGATTACCCGCCTTTAGGCGGCTGGTCTGGTCACTGGTGACTCCGGCGACCAGGTTAATTTTCTCGCCGTTCACCGCCGCCAGGACCACCGCCGCGGAGCCCAGCTTGTTTTTCAGCTGGTCCATGGTGTCCCGTAATGATTTGGGATCGGCGCCATCCAGCCGCGCTGCCAGCACCTTTACACCATCGATTTCTTTGGCCTGGCTCACCAGGTCGCTGCCCTGGCTACTGGCCAGTTTGGCTTTGAGCTGTTCGACGTCTTTTTCCAGCTGGCGGTTTTTCTCGAGCACCTGGCGCACCTTGTCATCCAGATTGTCCGGCGAGCCTTTGACGAGTTTGGCCAGTTTCTGCAGACGGCTTTCGTTATTGCGCACCCATCGCAGGGCGCCGGGTCCGGACACCGCCTCGATGCGACGCACCCCGGCGGCAACGCCGGATTCCGAAATAATCTTGAACATGCCGATATCCCCGGTGCGGTTGACGTGGGTGCCGCCGCACAGCTCCACCGAAAACTCACCCATACTGAGCACACGCACGATATCGCCGTACTTCTCACCGAACAATGCCATGGCGCCGGCGGCCATCGCCTCGTCCTGCTTCATCATCCGGGTTTCCACGGCATAGTTGGCGCGGATTTTTTCATTCACCAGGTCTTCAATGTCTTTTAATTGTTCCGGCGATATCGGTTCGAAATGGGAAAAATCAAAACGCAACCGGTCGGCTTCCACGAGGGACCCTTTTTGGGTCACGTGATCGCCCAGCACCTGACGCAACGCCGCGTGTAATAAATGGGTGGCGGAATGATTGTAGGCAATTTCGCGGCGCTCGGAATGATTGATCCGGGCCTTGACGTTGTCACCGGAATTCAATGTGCCTTTTTTGACGACCCCGATATGGGTGTACACGTCGTTTTGTTTTTGGGTGTCCTGCACGTCGAACAACGCATTGGCGGTTTCCAGCACTCCCTGGTCACCCACCTGGCCACCGGACTCGGCGTAAAACGGCGTGCGGTTCAGTATCACAATACCCTGCTGACCTTCGGCGAGAGCTTCAACGGCGTTACCGTCCGCAAACAAATGGGTAACGGTGCCTTCATCTTCCACATGGTCATAGCCGGTAAACTCAGTGGCGCCGTGCACGTCCAGCTTGTCGTGATAACTAGCGTCGAACTTGCCTGCCTTGCGTGCCCGCTCGCGCTGCGCGGCCATTTCTTTTTCAAAGCCGTCCATATCCAACTCGAGCTGACGTTCGCGGGCGATATCCGCCGTCAAATCCACCGGAAAACCATAAGTATCATAAAGCTTGAACACGGTGTCGCCGGCAATGGTTTTGCCTTTTAACTTGCCTATGGCATCTTCCAGAATGGACATGCCCTGGTCCAGGGTTTCGGCGAAGCGCTGTTCTTCCTGCTGGATAACTTTTTCCACGTTGCCTTGTGCCTTCACCAGCTCGGGATAGGCCTCACCCATCTCCCTGGTCAATGGCGCAACCAGCTTATAGAAGAAGGCATCGCGCAGGCCCAATTGATGGCCGTGGCGAATGGCGCGGCGCATAATGCGGCGCAGTACGTAACCGCGGCCTTCGTTGGCCGGTACAACACCATCGGTAATCAAAAATGCGGTGGAGCGAATATGGTCAGCAATAACTCGCAGGGATTTATTGGCCAGGTCTTTTTCGCCGGCCAGCTCGGCGATGAACTTGATGAGATTTTCAAACAGGTCAATTTCATAATTGTTGTGCACGCCCTGCTTGACCGCGGCCAGCCGTTCCAGGCCCATCCCGGTATCCACGGAAGGCTTGGGCAACGGATTCATGGTGCCATCGGCGGCACGGTCGTACTGCATGAATACCAGGTTCCAGATTTCAATATAGCGGTCGCCGTCTTCTTCCGGGGTGCCCGGTGGTCCGCCCCATATGTCGGGACCATGATCATAAAAGATTTCCGTGCACGGACCACAGGGACCGGTGTCACCCATGGACCAGAAGTTATCGCTTTCATAGCGCTTGCCCCCCGCTTTGTCACCAATACGGGAGAAACGCGCCGGGTCCACTTTAATATCGTTTAACCAGACATCGGCGGCTTCATCGTCTTCTTCATAAACCGTAACCCAGAGTTTCTCCGGGGGCAGTTCCATGACGTTGGTGAGAAAATCCCACGCGTAATGAATGGCGTCACGTTTGAAATAGTCGCCGAAACTGAAGTTACCCAGCATTTCAAAAAAAGTATGGTGACGGGCGGTATAACCCACGTTTTCAAGGTCGTTATGTTTGCCGCCGGCGCGCACGCAACGCTGGGAACTGGCAGCCCGCGAATAAGACCGTTTCTCGGCCCCTAAAAACACGTCCTTGAATTGCACCATGCCGGCATTGGTAAACAGCAAGGTGGGATCGTTGGCCGGCACCAGCGAACTGCTGGGCACCACTTCGTGATCCCGTTCCTTGAAGAACTGGAGAAATTGCTCACGTATATCTGCGCACTTCATAATGGTTAGTATACCGTTTCCGATAATCGCTGTTTATCGATTATTATTTTATCGTGAACCTGTGGCTACTTAGTCCATCAGTTCAGCATGCTCAGCGACTGCATACTTTAATTGTTGCTGTGTAAAACCCCGATATTGCAAAAAGCGTTGTTGCTTCAGTTTATCTTTTATATCTTTTGGCAATTTTTTACCAAAGCGTTTTTCCCGCACCCGGCGGGCCCGTTCCAGCCAGTCAGGATCATCTTCTATCACCGTGGCCGCGATAATATCATCACTGGCACCGCGCTGCCGTAGCTCGTACTGGATACGCACAGGGCCGTAGCCTTTGTCGATACGCGAGCGCAGGTAACTTTCGGCGAACCGCTCATCGCTCACCAGCCCTTCCTGGCGCAGGTCTTCCGTGACTTGCTCGGCAAGTTCCGGGCTAAAACCCTTGTGCTGTAACTTTTGCCGCAACTCCTGGCAGGTATGCTCGCGCCGGGTGAGCAATTTCATGCCTGCCAGGCGGGCATCCCGCGGTGCGGTATCCGGCAGTTCCAGCTCGTCGCTCATATCACCGGGTTAGGCTTCTTCCAGTGCCGCTTCGGGCTCGGTTGCCGCCGCTTCGGTTTTGGCCGGCAGCAGTTGCTCCCGGATCTGGGCTTCGATTTCCTGAGCCATTTCGGGATTTTCTTTCAGGAAATTGCGCACGTTGTCTTTGCCCTGGCCGATGCGGTCGCCGTTATAACTGTACCAGGCACCGCTTTTATCAATGATGCCTTGCTGGACGCCGAGGGTAATAATTTCCCCTTCGCGGGAAATGCCCTCACCGTACAGGATTTCAAACTCGGCCTGCCTGAACGGCGGGGCCACCTTGTTTTTGACCACTTTGACCCGGGTTTCGTTGCCTAAAACTTCGTCGCCTTTTTTGATGGCGCCGGTGCGGCGGATATCCAGGCGTACCGAAGAGTAGAACTTCAGAGCATTACCGCCGGTGGTGGTTTCCGGCGAGCCGAACATGACGCCGATCTTCATCCGGATCTGGTTTATGAAAATCACCAGCGTATTGGAACGCTTGATGTTGGCGGTCAATTTGCGCAGGGCCTGCGACATGAGGCGCGCCTGCAACCCCACATGGGTATCCCCCATATCCCCTTCGATTTCCGCTTTCGGAGTCAACGCGGCGACGGAGTCCACTACCACCACGTCCACCGCGCTGGAGCGTACCAGCATGTCGGTGATTTCCAGCGCCTGTTCCCCGGTATCCGGTTGCGATACCAGCAGGTCATCCACGTTAACGCCGAGCTTTTGGGCATATTGGGGATCCAGCGCATGTTCGGCATCGACAAACGCGGCGGTGCCACCGGCCTTTTGTGCCTCGGCGATCACTTGCAGGGTTAGCGTGGTTTTACCGGAGGATTCCGGGCCGTAAATTTCGACGACGCGACCCTTGGGCAATCCGCCAATTCCCAGGGCGACATCCAGCCCTAAAGAACCGGTTGAGATCGCTGCGATATCACGTGCCGGCCCCGAATCGCCCATGCGCATGACCGAACCTTTACCAAATTGTTTTTCGATCTGACTGAGTGCTGCGTTTAATGCTTTCCGCTTATTGTCATCCACCATTCCATTCCTCTGTGTGTATGTCTGTATCTGTATCAATGTGGCCCGATTAATTTGTCAGCAATTATTTCATAGATAGGCAACTCCGTTAAGCGTAAAAATACCCTGGCGAAGGTGTATATATGCGCTGTGAAGATAAGAAATTTTGAAAAGCGGTCAATCCTGAACCGATGATTTACCAGGGTATCCGCGACAGATAAATAAGGAAGGCTCAAGAAGCGAGATCCAGTATACCCTGCAAGGCTGTTTGAACGGTTTGTTGGCGCACTTCGTAGCGATTGCCTAAATATTGTTCAAGTTTTGTGACCGGTGACTGCCCGCGTCTTGCCCAGGCATGCCACACCATGCCCACGGGTTTTTCCGCAGTACCGCCTGTCGGTCCGGCTACACCGGTAACAGCGACCACGACATCGGCCTTGCTGTGGGCCAGGGCACCTTCAACCATGGCGATGGCGGTTTGCTCGCTGACCGCGCCATGGGCTTCCAGAATCTGTTGTGGCACGTCCAGCATATCCTGTTTGGCATCGTTGGAATAGGTGACGAAACCACGGTCAAACCATTGGGAACTACCGGAGATGTCCGTTATGGTTTGCGCAATCCAGCCACCGGTGCAGGACTCGGCGGTGGCTAACCACCATTGCTTTGCCAGCAGCCTTTCGCCCACGTGTTGTGACAATGTTTGCAGATCCATCGTATGCCAGGTGAATGGTGAATAGGGTCCGCTGTCGTTGTAACAGCGATATCAACACAGATTAACAGTATTTCCTGTTGATTATAGCCCACGACACGTAACGATAGTCACGGCAGATATATGTGGCTATCGGTCAGGTTTGATCCATCATGTCGTGTTCATGATCGTTATGTTCCACCTCGATACGGTCGCGACCGAGGCGCTTGGCGCGATATAACGCATGATCGGCACGTTCAATGAACTGCGTGGGAGTTTCCGGCGCGTGATACTCAGCAACGCCGGCGGAAAACGTGGGTGCGGATATGGTTACACCACTGATATGACACTTCACTTTCGGCACTGTACCCTTAACTTTATCCAGCGCCCGTAGCACGCCTTCAAGGTCGGTGTTGGGTAACAGAACCGCGAATTCTTCACCACCGTAACGGGCGATCATGTCGTGGTGGCGAAACACGGACAGGATTTTTTCCGCGTAGACACGTAACACAGAGTCACCGGCGTTATGACCGAATTCATCGTTGACCTGTTTGAAATAATCAATATCAATTAACACCAGCGACAGTGGAAAGCCATAACGTTTAACCCGGCTCACTTCATCATCCATGCGGCGCATAAAAGCCCGGCGATTGGGCAATGATGTTAAATCATCGGTAAGGCTTAACTTGCGCGCTCGCTCCAGCTCGTCACTGAGTTTCTTTTTATCCGACTCAATAATCGACAGGTACGTTTGCGCGGTATCGAATTTTTTGGCCAGTTGTGCGTGACTGTCGCTCAGTTTTTTCAATGAACCCAGAATGGCGTTACGCCGTTCTTCAACATCATTAACTCTGGTATCCTGATCAAGCGCGTCAATTTCCAGTCCAAGGTGAACGCCGAACTCTTCGTTCTCTGCCATGATCGAACGTATCTGGCGTAGAAAATCCTGGTGTAACCGTTTCATTTCTTCGTTGTCGCGACCTTGCGCCGATAGACTGTCTTCGTGATCGCCTGCTTCATCGGGGGATTCCCCTGTAGAGCGTTGTTGTTCCGTGTCTGGTTCCGGCGCGCCGCCTCGTGTGGCAAACTGTTCATCAAGCGATGACTCAGTCTCTTTGAATTCGAGATTAAATTCACCCATGTCCGCGTCTAATGGCTCTGTGTCCTCGACATTGACACCCAATGTCGACAGACTTTCATCGTCGGTGGATTCCGTTTTTGCAGCTTGTTGTTTTTTATGTTCCGGGAACCGCAACATTTTTAATACTGCTCGGGGCGCCTTTAACGGCTTGTGATATTCGTGCAGGCTGATGCGCGGTTTTTCAGGCTCCGCCGGGATGTCTTCCAGTTCCTCGACAAAATCGTCATCATCGGTATGGGTAACATCATCGACAATGCGATCGTAATCGTCTATTGCAACCTGTTCATCGCTCCTTAGAACGTCATCTTCCAGGCTATTGTCGCGGTCGGTGTGCGGTTCTGACGCTAGTGGTTCCGACTCCAGATCGAGCCCGGTAGACTGCTCAAACGTTGCAGGATGTTCTTCGCGCGTGCCTGGCGCTGCCGGCGCAAAAGCCTGCGAATCATTGGCATGACGGTACTGTTCATGGGCTGCAAAAAAATCCTTGCCCTTTTTTGCTTCCTTGGGAGTCGGTTGTGGAAAAGGCGGTTCCGAATCAGGGTCGGAAAAGCGCATCAACACCGGTGTGAGCGTATCGTTAATTTCATCGGCATCGATGTGGCAAGAGTATTTTAGAATCTCGGCCGCCTGTTCGACGCTGTCCTGTAACAGCTTGAGTTCCGACTCGGAGTGCGGTGGCGTCAGACAGGCCTGTACGAGTTTAATGTGTGTTAATGCGGCGGACTCGGGTGGCAACCGGGAAGCAAATACGTCCAACAGCAGATTAAGTAACCCCGCATAAGTATCGATGGTTCTTATTTGCGTTGCTTCCCATTCCTCAAGCGTTTGCTTGATATGCTTGTAGAAAATCTTGCCCTGGCGTGATTTATTGAGCTCCGCCAGCAACGCAAGTATTTTCTTTAACAACGGCGATGAATTGGACTCAAATTCGTATTTGCCCACCATGTAGTCTACTTATACTTGTTGTAAACCATATCCTGGTTTACGTTTTTAAAACCGTCCTGAAACGGCATCCATTCCAGTTTACGGACTATCACATGCGACCGGCACTGGTTCCCTGGTTAACCTCTAGATACAGCAACACTCCTCGAATGCTGATCGTGATGACGCAAAGCAGCGTAACGGATTCCTGGCCGTTGGCTTTGCCACGTATGATGCAATCGGTATTTTATGTGTTTAAATGTGGAGTACTGCAACGAGATACTTCCTTGTCACTTTTTATATTTAATTTCAACTAATTGGACTCTCAGGCTTATTATTCGTTTGTAAAACCGCGCATTCAAAGTACTGAATGGAAAATAGAACCTGTTTATAGCGCAAACTATAAACGATCATTGGTCATAAAAACACCTTCCCCAGAGGATTTTTACAAAAAAAAGACCCTGGATTGATATGTCTCTATTAAATCAATTATGAATTAATTGGGAGGGATTTATCTTAAAACAAAATTAACAACATTAAATTTATTATTTTACCAGTTGATTCATATCGAATATTGGTAACAGGATGGCAAGCACTATAACCAGCACTACCCCCCCCATGGTAAGGATTAAAACTGGTTCGAAGATAGCAAGCAATCCCGCGATTAATGCTTCCATTTCCCGTTCCTGGCTATCGGCAGCGCGCTCCAGCATTTTTTCGATATTACCGGACGCTTCACCACTGGCGATTAAATGAATGGTCATGGGTGGAAAATATTTACTGGCATCCAGTGCCTTGGAGATGGCGGAACCTTCCCGAACCTTGTTGGCCGCGGTTAAGACCGCTTCGCGCATGGGTAAATTGGAAATAACCTGTGACGAAATACGTAAGCCATCCAGGATGGGTACACCACTGGCAGCTACGATACTGAGCGTGCGAGCAAACCGTGCCGCGTTTAGTCCTTTTACTAATCGCCCCACTAAAGGCAGGGTCAACAGGAAACGGTGAAAGGATTTTCTGAAATTCTCGATACGCAACAAGTAACTGAATATGACGAGGATTGCCAATATGCCAAATAATAAATACACACCATTGGCCGCTAAAAATTCACTGGTGGCAATCAATCCCTTGGTCAATATTGGCAGTTCCTGCCCGATACTATCAAAGACTTGTACGATCTTAGGTACTACGTAAGTCAGCAGGCCGACAACTACCAAAATCGCAACAACGGTCAGCAACACCGGGTAGATCAGCGCTTGCGACATTTTCTGTGAAATCTGTTGTTTAGTTTCGGTGTAATCGGCAAGGCGCTCCAGCACCACGTCGAGATGACCGGACTGCTCGCCCGCTTCTATCGTGGCCCGATATAGTTCGGAAAAAATATGGGGGAAATCGCTAAGGGCCGATGCCAGTGAATGGCCTTCCATAACGCGGGAACGAACGGCGACCACCATGCTCTTCAGGCGGGATTTTTCACTTTGCTGGGCCACGGTACGCAGGGACTCTTCCACCGGCATACCGGAGCGTACCAGTGTCGCCCATTGACGGGTAATCAGCGATAAATCCGTAGCGCTGATTTTACGCTTGAAAAAAGTTTTGTTGCTGCGCGCTTCCCGTTGCTTGACTTCTTCAACGGACAGCGGCGTCAGGCCCTGCTCGCGCAACTGCTGGCGAATCTGCCGCGCCGCATCGCCTTCCAGTACGCCTTTTTTCTCTCGGCCCCGGATATCCAGGGCTGTGTATTCAAAAGCACCCATGCAGTCAGTTTATTCCCGGTAATACGTTAACGTCGCCATCCTGATCTTGAGCTGTGTTACTGATAGAGCCGATGGCAAATGGTGTCAGGCTTCAATGGTGACGCGCAACACTTCTTCGACGGAGGTTTCACCGGCCACGACTTTGTCAATACCATCCTGGCGGATACTGGGAGACTTTGTTCGGGCATAGTGTTCGATGTCGTGTTCGCCGGAACCATCGTGAATCATC
This sequence comes from Gammaproteobacteria bacterium, assembly GCA_050117455.1. Lineage (GTDB taxonomy): Bacteria > Pseudomonadota > Gammaproteobacteria > SZUA-152 > SZUA-152 > JAKEGK01. Next base: position 9,592 of record JASFMT010000063.1, read on the forward strand.
GTCCGCAACTTCTCGTCAATCTCCACCAGTTCATAAATGCCGCTACGGCCGCGAAAACCCTGGTAGTTACAGGTGGGGCAACCTTTTGGTCGATACAAAGTCGGCGGGTTATTTTTATCAAAACCGAAACGCTCACAGTCCACGTCGTTAGCCGTATACGGTTCCTTGCAGTCACTACACAGTTTTCTCACCAGGCGTTGCGCCAATACACCCAGCAAACTGGATGACAATAGAAAAGGTTCCACGCCCATGTCCCGTAACCGGGTGACCGCGCCCACGGCGCTGTTGGTGTGCAGTGTTGATAACACCAGGTGTCCGGTTAAACTGGCCTGCACGGCGATCTCCGCGGTTTCCAGGTCGCGGATCTCGCCCACCATCACTACATCCGGGTCCTGGCGCAGGATAGCACGCAAGCCGCGCGCGAAACTCATATCCACCTTGGTGTTGACGTTGGTCTGGCTGATGCCTTCCAGGTGATACTCGATGGGGTCTTCCACCGTCATGATATTACGCTTACGGCTGTTTATGCTGGTTAACGCCGCGTACAGCGTTGTGGTTTTACCGGAACCGGTGGGTCCGGTTACCAGCAAAATACCGTGGGGACGATTGACAATGCGCTCCATGGCCTGCAGGGGTCCGGCGTGCATACCCAGTTGTTCCAGGTCCAGACGGCCCGCCTGTTTGTCCAGCAAACGCAGCACCACTCGCTCCCCCTGCCCGGTGGGAATGGTGGAAACACGCACATCGACGGCACGGCCTGCCACTAACAGGGAAATGCGTCCGTCCTGGGGCAAACGTTTTTCGGCGATGTCCAGTTTCGCCATAACTTTGATACGCGAGACAATCAACGGCGCCAGTACCCGCCGTGGTGTCAGCACTTCGCGCAATACACCATCCACCCTGAAACGCACCACCAGTTTGCTTTCAAAGGGCTCGATGTGAATATCCGAAGCGTTTTCCTTGATGGCCTGAGTCAACAACGCGTTAATCAACCGAATGATGGGAGCGTCGTCTTCGCTTTCCAGCAAGTCTTCGGGTTCGGGTAATTGATCGGCGACGGAGAACAGGTCGTTATCATCATCCAGATCATCCATCATCTGCATGGCCTGGCCGGAACCGCTTTCGTAGGCGCGTTGTAACTGGGCATCAAACTCGTCGGGCCCGATCATTTCCAGGCGTACCGGCATGCCCAGATGCCGGCGCAGCTCCGCCACTACCAGGTGAGAAATATCCGGACGGCACAATACCACGGCCTCTCCGTCATGCACTTCTTTGATCAACACGCCGTTGCGTTTGGCAAACGCAAACGGCAGGGATTTATGTGTGGCCGCTTCTCCCTGCTCCGGGGCGTCTACAATCGGGGCTTCGAACGCGGCCATTTCAGCAAGCTCGTCACTGGAGTTTGCTTTCTCCCCGGTGTCCGTTTGCGGAATTGAATCTGTTGATTTACTGAATATGGACATGACAAATCATTCTTGTTCAGAATTTGGTGGAGACAACTGATCAAACTGTTTCTTCTGCGCATCATTCAGCTGGTCAAGCTGTTTTTTCTGCACATCATATTGTAGCTGGGACTCCGTGGCCTTGCGCGGCTCCTGGTAAGGCGGTGGCAACTCCAGAAATCCTTCGATATCCGGCAGCACGGGAACGTTTTCGTTATCCAGTAATGACACGCCTTCCTTCTGATCTTCCAGTTGCAGGTCGCGAATATATTTGTACTTGCTGTTGGTTAACGCCATGGCGCGGTTTTCATCGCGCAGGATCAGCGGGCGTAAGAACACCAGCAGATTGGTTTTGACTTTCTGCACGGACTTGGAACGGAACAACGCGCCCAACAGGGGAATATCGCCGAGCAACGGCACCTTTTGTTCGTTTTCCAGCAAGTCGTCCTTGATCAAACCACCCAGCACCAGCATTTTACCGTCATCCACCATCACACTGGTGTTAATGGTCCGCTCATTGGTCACCAGGTCGCCCTGGCCGGCGGTACCCGCGGTGATGCTATCGACCTTTTGTTCAATCTCAAGGCGCACGGTATTGCCTTCGTTGATTTGTGGCTTCACCTTCAGGCTGATGCCTACCGGTACCCGGTCAAAGGTGGTAAAGGGATTGGTGGGTGTCGCGGCGGAACCCGTGCTGCTGAAGGAACCACTGGGAATCGATACTTCCTGGCCAATGAAAATTTCCGCTTCTTCGTTATCCAGGGTCACGAGGCTAGGCGTGGACAAAACGTTGGTATCACCGTCGCCTTCCAGGGCCTTTAATACGGCGGCGAAATTAAAGGTATCACTGTTAAAGCGGCCAAACGCCACGTTGGCGCCCTGGCCAAACGGGTCCTGGAAATTGGTTACTGCACCGGTGGAAGCCTGG
>JASFMT010000064.1:0-11951 GCA_050117455.1 Gammaproteobacteria bacterium
CCGTTGCTCAATGAGATTACTGACGTCGAAGTGAATTTACTACAGTCTCGGGTTTTACCTCAATGCTTTATGTCGACTACTTCACAAAAAACCATATAAAAATCAAAGCAGATATCGTCGCAATTATCGCAATTATTTAGCAACGCTCGTATTTCGTTGCGACGCGAGCACAGCGGTAAAATGCGGTTGTCTCAACAATTATTGCTGAATATCATGCACTAGCCGTGTTATGTAAACGCCTTGTGCGTTTTTCTCTGCCACAATACGGATACTGCCACGAATACGACTAGCCTGCGTGCTGTTTTTCGGTCGCACAACCACCTCAAATGTAGCAGCACCTTCGGCTTTCCCCTGATTCACACGCCAGTTAACGTCGTTTATCATCAACTTGCGCGATTTTGTATTATTAAACAATTCAGCATAGTCTGCCTGTATTCCGCGTTTACTACTTCGATCATTGGTTCTGGCATTGTCATCGAACAATGCCATTAATTGCCCGATATTACCCTTGTTATAGGAATTGGTGAAATTCGATAATATCCTGTTCAGTTCTTTCGTCGTTGGCCCGGGTGGCAGTTTTCTGGCTGGCGTTACCAACGGTTGTGATTGTCGCATCGCCACCGGCAGCGACGTGCTATCAGCAGCACGGGCTTGCCGTGACGCCGGCCGTTGAAGGTCCTGTTTAGCGCTCTTATTTGACGCTTTTTCCGCTACAGTCGGTTCCGGCTGTTGCGAACTACTTTCCTGTTTCTTTTGGGTTGACTTGGTTTCTATTGCCGTTGCGGCCGTTTGTAACGGTTTGTCCTGCCTGATCGCCTGTTTGATTTTTCTTACTTCGGCAGTTTCTTTCGATTCGATGTCGGCGGTTTTCGCCAGTGTCTGCAGAAACCGATTATGCTGTTGGTCGAAGACTTCTTCCAGTTGTTCATCAGAACGCTCGTCTGCCGCAGTTTTACTCGCCGCCTCACTGCCAGCAACCTGGTTTTCAGCTAACTGGCTACTGGTACCTTCATCCGTTTGCTGTACATCAATCGCACTGTCTTGTTCAGTCGTATCGGCGGACCCAACGCTGACGCTGCCCTTCGATGGATCAACGGGTGCTGTTGTAATTGAGGGTTTGACTTTCGGGGTAATCTGCCTGCCGGCTGTCTTGTCAGCCAGGGTAACTGAATCAATAGGCACAGGCGATTTCATAGCCGCGACGTTGGTTTTATCCCTGGATTTTTCCACTTGCGTGGACAGAAAAACACTCACCGCGACGATGATCAGAAATATTACGATATGAAGTTTATAATTCGGTTTTTCATACCGTTCTAAAAACGCGTTTGGACTCATAAACGCCTACCCTGTGACAACACGACTTACGACTTTTTTATTTTCAATGACGTTTTAGTCAGTTAAATTTATTTTCGAAAAAACCTCGTTAAATTATCAAGTTTTAACGTGATTCGTTATTTCAATGCTTCTGTTAACAACAACGTTAGCGGCGCTAAACCGTTTACACCGCTGTTAATCACCGGAGCCGGCCGGGTTCCCGTTATTAGCATCAACTTGAAAACTAATGCCGTAACCGGACCAAAAGGTCAAAAATTGATCTTTGGAAACGATGGAGGTTTTGGCCTCAAGTTGATCAAAAAGCAGTACATTGCTGTTACTCACCTTGACTACCAAAATATAGCGTCCATCGGTTCTTTTCACTACGGCGGGAATCTTTATTTGACATAATTCCAGCCATTGGGAAATTATTTTTCCCTTTAAACCATGGCGCTCAGCAAAACGGAACAAGGATTGTTCAATATGCGTATCGACAGATATCGCCTGGTTGGAAACAGCATCGACCGGATTCAAATTTAGATTTTTAACTATGCTGGATACATACTGGTTAAAAATAGCGACCTCCCGGTCGCTATTCGCACAAACATCATTCACAAACTAACCTCTAGCCCCTAAAACAGATCAAAACGATTTTTCGGCAATCTAGATCCTGCTATCAATTGTTATTACGATCATATCGATACATTAATCTAGTCAAATTTTGACCAATTATGACATCAATTCCCGAAGTGTTGCAATAGACTTCGTAAGTAGCCTCTTATTTATAACGAGTTATTAATAAATACATTAATCGGAAATGTTATTTATTGTTTGTTAACAGAGCGTTATATATTTTCCTGGGGTGTTGCTCTCAGACTGGATTTATTGTAGCCACTTAATACGTGTACGTAGACTGCAATAGCACCTTGGCACCCGGTGGCCACCGGGACACGATGGAAGTGGCATGCAAAAATCACCGATACAAAACCTTGTAAAACGCGATAGAACAGCAAGCGAAACAGTATCTGAGCAACTGGAGTAACGGCTGCTACCACCCAACCACAACACCATCTGCGGTACGACCAATGTTTCCTCTACTTATTAAACGCAGTTTGCGTTTGGCTAACACTACACGATTTATTGACCTGACCTATGTCAAGGCAGGAGAACCTACTTATACATAACATTACTATTTTCGAATATTGTGAATATCCTTAATCGATATAGGTGATTATAGATGGCGCAGCCGCCTGTACCACCCGCTTCCAAATTGCGCGTGGAAATCGTTCTGACGCTCGTTGTGAAGTTTCTGTTTTTGTATTTGCTCTGGTTTTGGTTTTTCCAGGAGCCCGCGAATCCACCTCCCCCAACGGAAGCTTTAGAAAACCAATTGTTCGGCACACCTGCAATCGACCAACAAGTTATCAATCGTACTACGCCCCAGGAGCCATTGAATGGTATCGGAAACCGTCGTTGATTTATCGCGCTTGCAGTTTGCCATAACTGCCATGTATCACTTTTTGTTTGTTCCCCTGACCCTCGGTCTGGCCTGGATTCTGGTCATTATGGAATCCGCCTATGTGATGACAAACAAAATTGTTTACAAAGACATGACCCGCTTCTGGGGCAAGCTGTTCGGTATCAACTTCGCGCTCGGTGTTACCACCGGTATTACCATGGAATTTCAATTCGGCACCAACTGGGCGTATTACTCCCATTACGTCGGTGATATTTTTGGCGTCCCGCTGGCCATTGAAGGCTTAATGGCGTTCTTTCTCGAATCAACGTTTATCGGACTGTTTTTCTTTGGCTGGGACCGTTTGTCAAAAGTGCAGCACCTGGTAGTAACGTTTCTCGTTGCTGTGGGCTCCAGTTTGTCGGCATTGTGGATTTTGATCGCTAACGCCTGGATGCAAAATCCCGTGGGGGGAGAATTTAATTATGAAACCATGCGCATGGAGCTTAGCAGTTTCGGTGACCTGTTTTTCAACCCGGTGGCCCAGGTTAAGTTCGTGCATACCGTAGCCGCGGGGTATGTCACTGGCGCGTTGTTTGTGTTGGGCATCAGTTCCTGGTACCTGTTAAAAGGCAGAGACATTGCCTTCGCACGGCGCTCATTTGCCGTTGCGTCCGGATTCGGACTGGCGTCCATCTTATCTGTTATCGTATTGGGCGACGAAAGCGGTTACGAACTGGGTGATGTACAACGGGTCAAGCTGGCCGCCGTCGAAGCGGAATGGGAAACTCATGAGCCGCCCGCCTCCTTTACTATTTTTGGCATTCCCGACCAGCAAGCACAAACTACCCACTATGCAATAAAAGTTCCCTGGGTCATGGGACTGATCGCAACACGGTCCGTGGATGAACCGGTGATCGGGCTCAGGGACCTCATTGAAGAACACGAAGAGCGTATCCGCTCCGGTATGATCGCCTATGAAAACCTGCAAAAACTGCGCAACGGCGATCAGTCCGCGCAAACGAAAGCTTCGTTCGAACAACATCTCGATGATCTGGGCTTTGGACTGCTATTGAAACGATACACGTCCAATGTCGTTGATGCCACTGACCAGGAAATTACCGAGGCTGCCCGCAACTCCATTCCCCATGTCGCACCGCTTTTCTGGGCGTTCCGCATCATGGTAGGGGCGGGCTTTCTGATGTTATTTATCTTTGCAGCGTCGTTTTACTATTGCGCTAAACGCATCGCCGATCAAAAACGCTGGTTGCTGAAAATGGCCCTGTATGGCATTCCGCTGCCGTGGGTCGCCGCGGAGGCAGGCTGGTTTGTCGCTGAATATGGCCGTCAGCCCTGGGCCATCGGTGAAGTGCTGCCAACATCACTGGCCACATCCACCCTGGAGACCGGCGACCTGATATTCAGCCTGTCCGGGTTTATCGGATTTTATACGCTGTTATTAGTGGCTGAACTGTACCTGATGTTTAAATACGCCCGCCTTGGACCCAGCAGTTTACACACCGGCCGGTACGAACTGGAACAGTCTTCCGCAACGGGCGGAGGAGACCTGGCGGCACAACCGCAACAAAAAGTGGAATAAACATGATATTTGATTATGAGACGTTAAAAATCATCTGGTGGCTGTTTGTCGGCGTGCTGTTGATTGGCTTTGCCATTACCGACGGTTTCGATCTCGGTGTCGGTACATTATTGCCGATCATCGGTAGAACAGACAGCGAACGGCGTGTCGTTATCAATAGCGTGGGCGCAACCTGGGAAGGTAACCAGGTCTGGTTTATCACGGCCGGTGGCGCCGTGTTCGCGGCCTGGCCCGTGGTTTATGCAGCCGCATTTTCGGGATTTTACATTGCGTTGTTACTTGTATTGTTCGCGCTGTTTTTCCGGCCAGTGGGGTTTGATTACCGCAGTAAACTTGAGGATCCGCGCTGGCGCAGCGCCTGGGACTGGGGATTGTTTGCCGGTGGTGCGGTACCGGCACTGGTGTTTGGTGTCGCTTTTGGCAACTTGCTGTTGGGCGTGCCATTCGAATACGACAACACGTTGCGCCCCACATATACCGGATCCTTTTTTGCCCTGTTAAATCCCTTTGCACTCCTAACAGGGGTGGTGAGCCTGTCCATGCTGGTGATGCACGGCGCCATTTATCTACAAATACGTACTGAGGAACATATCGCCGAACGCGCTAAACGGGCGGCCTTGATTGCCGGGGGTATCCTGTTACTGACATTTTCGCTCGCGGGAATCTGGGTGACATTTGGCATCAATGGTTACGTCGTCACGGCGATGCCCCCGCCTGATGCCACACCTAACTTACTGGGCAAAACCGTGGTCCAGGAATCAGCGGCATGGTTGAATAATTATTCGACGTATCCCTGGATGATGTTGGCACCGGTCATTGCGTATCTTGCAACAATTGGGGCCATGCTGTTATCAAAGTCCAACCGGTCTGGCACCGGATTTGTCTTCAGCAGCATTGCCCTCGCCTGTGTCATATTAACGGCGGGTTTTTCCATGTTTCCATTTATCATGCCCTCATCATCACAACCGGATAGCAGTCTCACCATGTGGGACGTCACATCGAGTCACTTGACGCTGACCCTGATGTTTTGGGCAGTTCTGATTTTCCTTCCCATCGTGCTGCTTTATACAGCCTGGGTGTATCGGGTGTTGCGGGGAAAAATTACCCAGCAAAGCGTCGAAGACGACCAACATACAATGTATTAACTACAGGAGCGGCGAAAATGTGGTATTTTAGCTGGATTCTCGGCGTATTACTGGCTGTGGCTTTCGGTATTATCAACGTACTGTGGCTGGAGTCTGAAAAATGTCTGGATGATGACAATCAATAAATCGTCAATGAAAATTTCATCGTTATAATACAATAATTTATAAAAGACCTTTACCAATGTCCTTTAAATTCTACGTGGTTATTGTTGCTTGTTTAGCTTTCGCCGGCTGCGCACCCATAACCGTAAAAACCGACTACAACAAATCAGTCGATTTCAATCGTTACAAGCAATATCAATGGATCCCCAATGAACAGCCTGGATTGGTGGAAACGGATACCGACAAACTAATGCTGGATGAAACAGTGTCCAATACCGTTGAACGGGAACTGGAAACCAATGGCTACGTTCAAAACAACACAAATCCTGATTTCCTCGTATCCTATTATTTCGTGGTTAACGCCAAAACGGACGTTTATTTCGTCAATAACTACTACACGGGGCTTGGCTATCGTGCAGAACCGGGGCGTAGCTCGACCCGAGATTCAGAGAAAATCCGCAATGCCAGTTACGAACAGGGAATCTTGATCATAGATATCCTGGACAGCACAACTAAGGAACGCATATGGCGCGGCTATGCACAGTCTCGCCTCAATGTATTTACCGAACTCAATAAGAAAAAGCAGCGCGTTGCCACGGCGGTAAAAAAAATTCTTGCTCGATTCCCCCCCTGATTCCAGCATCGCCCTCGCCTGCACCATTTCCTACCTATAAGTCACTGCTTATTTAATACAAAAACCAAATCCGACCAATTTTTAGCCACGTCTAAAATTAAAAATTTTGCTGTCTACTCCACCATCGAGTTTTACTCGGCTTAATAAATTCTTAAGGCTCAACAACCACTGTGCATATTTTTACTACATAGTAACTATAATTACTGGTGAATTGCCTGGCACTTGCCAACACTGCAAACCAAAGTTTTAATTTTGGAATTATTCGTTAAAGCTTTGGCACCAAATTCAGATATATTACATCAAGCTCATTTTTTTAAAGTATGGTACTGAAGACGTGCTGAAATAATTCGCATAATTCCCAATTTTGGGTTATTTGGATAACGATATCGAAGTGCTATTACAGCTAATTGATTGAAATACGCGAATGAATTTACCTATACTGCGTGAGTGGCATAACTTGTGTATCGATAAAAACAATAATGAGCGCCTGACTCTACGGCTTATAGAACTAATTATTTAGCAAACACCATTAAACGAACCAATGAACAGTAAATCAAAAACACGAGCCTATTTAACGCCGAAGGAAGCAGCCGAATTTTTAAAGGTTTCGACCGAAACAGTCAGGCAGTGGGCGAAAACAGGACTGCTTAATGCGGAAACAACACTCGGTGGCCATCGCCGCTTTAGTAAAGAAGAAGTATCCCGATTCGCTAAAGCTCTACAAAAACGTGAAAAGACTAAAACCGATAACCTACGTGTTCTTATCGTCGACGACGACCAGCAATATGTCCGCTTCGTAGAGGAGCTCGTCAGCGGATTTGCAGATCATATTATTACCGAGAAAGCGTTTGACGGATTTGAAGCTGGCCATAAAATCGACATTTTCAGGCCCGACATTGTACTGCTGGACCTTGTGATGCCCAGTATCAATGGCATAGAAGTTTGCCGTTATTTAAAACAGAACAAGAAAACCCGGCATATTAGAATCATTGCCACCACAGGATTTACGTCCGATCTTAACGTTCAGAATTTTCTCAACGCCGGCGCCGAGGCTGTATTAGATAAACCGCTTGAAATAGAGTCATTGAAACAACTATTGCTAGACGTTGAATCCACGTCTGTGGACGTAAAATAACTAATACTTTTGAACCCCGACCCTACCCCATTTCTTACCTTCCGAGCTTATTGCTTACATTCCCGTCAATTGCACATACCGTTAAGATCCCTGGCCACCAATACGCAAAGCTAAATTATGCGTAATACCACGCTGCAAAAACAATCCCTCCAAGCCACGCTATACCTTTTAGCAGAAAAAAGATAAAAGCATATTTCCCACATCGGACCAGGCGGGAAGATATAGTTGTATTGCTTTTTATGGTAGACAAGCCCATACATATAATTTCGGTTTCACCGCTCACTTCTTTACTTTTTACACTTTGAACGTTACCTATAACCAATCGCGTCTTTTAACCAAATAGCAATTTGATCTATCTCACATTGTCCTTGGCTCGCAAATATCCAACCGATGCGTCTGAACACGGATCATTGCGCATCTGTGTTTTCTGGGCTTTATGGCATTTCTTGTATTACGCAACCGATACGTAACATCAAGACACACTAGATGCTCAAGCGCATTATTACATTGACGATAACGTATATCACAATCTTGGTAATTTTTAGGAAAACATCATGACTAGTAACGCATCCCCCAATTCTAAATCCGCAAAGCTTTCCCTGAACGAGTCAGTTGACATTACCTGTATAAACCGAATCTACGAAGATCTAAAATGCCTTTTGAATGATACAACTGCTGTAACAATCGATGCTAAAAATGTTAAGCGGATTGACACCGCCGGCCTGCAGTTACTTTGCTGCTGGTTCCTCGAAACAAAGAAAAAAGGCATCAGTGTTGTTTGGCAAAATACCCAGGGGAAATTCTATGAGTCCGCAATGTTATTAGGCCTTGCCGAAGTCATGGAAATTTAATTGTTTTTTCATAATCCGTTGCCACGCAGGCACTATATCGCCAGTTATTCAATACATAAATTCCAGGATTTTTAATTCTGTTGGTTGGAGTTTTTGGGTTTTCTGCTATTCCTGTATCTATTACTACAACACTTTCATGAATTGTTGATACCCTTATCCCTTCCCCTCTATTACTTTCCAACTTTGCCCTATCGTCGATCAAAGAAACATAAAAATACTGTTTTTCAGGGTGTTTCTACGTATCGTAAATTTTCCTGTACCCGATTTTCCAGATTTGATTTCCTTCACCAAATATAAATTAAGGTTTGCGATTCACCGCTCGATATGTAACTAGATCGTATTGGTAGTACTACTAACTACTGTATACAGTTGCCTGGTTTAGTTTTTAGCACTTTGGATTTCTTTGTTTTTTCACCAACAGTTTTTATTTAGCTAAACAACCCGGCGCATAATTTGCTATTAGCCAAAACGCTAGTTCCCTTTCAAGGGGTTAATTCTGGGAGATAACAGATATGGCAAGTATTCTCACCGTTGATGACTCGGCTTCAATGCGTCAAATGGTGACATTCACTCTGCAAAGCGCAGGTCATGAAGTCACTGAAGCCAAAGACGGCGTCGATGCTCTCGAGAAAGCAAAACAGGGTAGTTTCAATCTGGTCATTACCGACGTGAATATGCCCAACATGGACGGTATCACGTTGACGCGTGAGCTGCGTGGCATGTCGGAATACAAATTTACCCCCATTCTTACGCTAACAACGGAATCCGGTACGAATAAAAAACAGGCCGGCAAAGAAGCCGGTGCTACCGGCTGGATAATTAAACCTTTCAATCCTGAACAATTGTTATCAACAATCAAAAAAGTCTTAGGGTAGTGTAATGTCAACAGATCTAAAACAGTTTCACGAGGCGTTTTTCGAAGAAAGCCTGGAGGCCGTCGATGATATGGAAACAGGTCTGTTGAATCTTGACCTGGAAAACACGACAGGCGAAGCAATTAATACAATTTTTCGCGCTGCGCATTCTATCAAAGGCTGTAGCGCCACGTTCGGCTTTGGTGATATCGCTGATTTTGTACACGTTATGGAAACGGTACTGGATGAGATGCGTGACGGTAACCTTAATGCTACTCAGGAATTGCTGGAACTACTACTGAAAGCATTGGATATGCTGCGAATGATGCTTGTCAACACGCGCGACGAACAAAACATCGATACCGAAAACGTTACTACACTGCAGGAGCAGTTGACAGCGTTCTTAATACAAGAGCACCAGTCATCCGGCCATCCGGCCAGGACCGAAGACGCACTACCCGACACCCAAAAGGCAACGGACTGGGAAATACAATTTACACCTAATCTGGAGATACTAAAAAGCGGCAATGATCCGCTGCGTATGTTTTCCGTGTTAACAGAATTCGGAGAAGTCCACAACCAGGTCGATTTATCCGGCCTCGTCGACTTCCGCGTCATTGATCCCGAAGATTGTTATTTGTCGTGGACATTGAACATACATGGTGCAACAACCAAGGATGAAATCAGCGAAGTATTTGAATGGGTAGAAGACGAATGCAAGATTGCCATCGCTCCTGCAATCGCAGCTGAGCCGGTTCCATTAAATCCGTCGACGCCAATCGCTAGCAGCAAACCTATACAAACAACTGCCGAGGCGCCATTGTCAACTGCCCAGGAAAAGCCGGTGTCTACGTCAAATTCCGACTCCGCGTCCATTCGCGTCGGCATCGACAAAGTCGATACGATTATTAACATGGTTGGTGAACTGGTTATTACCCAGTCCATGCTGGAGCAACTGGGTGAAGATTTTGAAGAAGGTCTCACCGACTCCTCACGTTTTGAAAAATTAAGGGAAGGCCTGGTTCAACTGGAGCGAAATACCCGCGAGCTGCAGGAAAGTGTCATGCGTATACGTATGTTACCAATTAGCTATGTATTTAACCGCGTTCCCCGCATCGTTCATGATCTTTCCAGAAAGCTGGGCAAGGAAGTTGACGTTAAAATGTCCGGTGAAGGCACCGAGCTCGATAAAACCGTCCTCGAAAAAATTGGCGATCCGTTGGTGCATTTGATTCGAAACGCATTAGATCACGGGATTGAACAACCTGATGTCCGCAAAGCCAGGGGCAAGCCGGAACAGGGTACTATTTTTCTCAATGCCTACCACCAGGGCGGTAATATTATCGTAGAAGTGCGTGACGATGGCGCTGGCTTGCCACGCGAGAAGATTCTGCAAAAGGCCAGAAGCCGTGGTTTGATCGATGGTGCGGACGAACTTACTGATGACCATATTTCCGATCTGATCTTTCATCCTGGTTTCTCAACGGCCGAATCGGTGAGCGATGTATCAGGACGCGGTGTCGGCATGGATGTTGTGAAGAAAAACATCAAGGCCCTCAACGGCAACATTGACGTCCAGTCAACAGAAGGTGTCGGCACTTCGTTTACGGTCCGCCTTCCCCTCACTTTGGCTATTCTTGATGGTCAACTGGTGCGTGTCGGTAACGAAACATACATTGTACCGCTGGTTTCCATTATCGAATCACTTCAAATAAAGGCGCAGAAAATCAGCGCTGTTGCCGGACAGGCGGAAGTTTATAAATTGCGTGACGAGTATATTCCATTCATTCGGTTACATCAGTTATTTGATTTACAGGCTGATAGAGAACAACTGGATGGCGGCTTGATGGTCGTTGTAGAAGGTGATGGGAAAAAAGCCGGATTAGTCGTTGATGACCTTCTCGCGCAACAGCAGGTTGTAATTAAAAGCCTCGAAACCAATTTTAAACGTGTCGAAGGTTTATCGGGTGCAACAATTCTTGGTGATGGCACGGTAGCGTTAATTGTAGATATCGCCGGATTAATTAGCTTATCCCGAAAACATGTGTCGGATATGGCAGCCGCTTAAGGAGACAATGAATGAGCACAGCAGCATCAGAAATATTTGATGACAATCCACTGTTTGATGCCGCACAGCGCGGTGATAAAAACCAATACCTGACCTTTATTCTCGCAGGTGAGGAATACGGTGTAGACATCCTTCGTGTCCAGGAAATCAAAGGCTGGGAGAATGCCACAAAAATTCCTAATGCACCGCACTACATAAAAGGTGTAATGAACCTGCGTGGTGCCATCGTACCAATTATCGATCTGCGACAGCGTTTTAATCTGGATAAACTGGAGTATGGGCCAACAACCGTTGTGATTGTGCTCCGGGTGCATGATGAAGAAAACGTACGCACCATGGGAATCGTCGTTGACGCGGTCTCCGATGTTTATGATATCGCCAGTGAAAATCTAAGACCGGCACCTGACTTTGGCAACGACGTGAGCGTTGATTTCGTTAAGGGACTTGCCACTGTGGAAGAGAAAATGGTGATCATACTGGATATCGATCAGTTGTTAACCAGTGGCGAATTAAACCTATTGAATACGCTGCGCACTGGTAACAACGTGTCCACGGCAAACAACGACAACAAAAAGTCACAAGGAACGGGACTGAATGTAACACTATTGGAAAATACTTTTTCTGCCCTGGCGCCTCAGGGTAATTATATTGTACAGCGTTTTTACGAAGAATTGTTTAGCCGCTATCCGGACGTCAAGCCGATGTTTGCCAACGTATCGATCGAAGACCAGCAACGTAAACTGCTGAGCGCTTTAAAGCTTGTTATTAACAACCTGCGCGACCCAGACAACT
>JASFMT010000065.1:0-11945 GCA_050117455.1 Gammaproteobacteria bacterium
AAATGAACTGACACTAATGAGTGTAACAATGAGAAGTCCCAACAAATGGTGGCCATGAACACTCGCCACACCGGCATCGGCTTCCTTGTGGCCCGTAATCATTGCCCATATCAGGTTGTCCTTGTGAATCAAGCTTTCAACGACAACTCCCAATAAATGGATAACCACCAACCCCAGCATTGTCCATGCGGCATATTCATGGATCTCGCGCGAAATTATCCCTACCGTGTAGTTGACATATCCGGCCAGTAAGCCGTGACCTTCTTCACCCCCCAGAGTCAACACACCGGTTATACCGACGCCCAGCCCCAGGGCCAGCATTAAAAAAATAGCCCAGCCACCGGCCGGATTGTGGCCAATATGCCGCATCGCCTTACCGTTTAACAGGCCAAGTAGATACTCCGTCACGGATTTCCAGTCGTGGGCGAAAGTATGAAAGCGAGCATAATGGGTTCCGATGAAGCCCCAAATCAATCGGAATACCAGCAGCCCCAATAACACATACCCCGAAAATACATGGACATACAGGAATCGGTTGTCATCATAGGTCAACCATGCAACCGCAAAAGCTGCGACTACCAACCAGTGGAACACCCTGGTTGGTAAGTCCCAGATGATATATCGAGAGATGTTATTCATAGACGCAGCTACAAACTCGAAGCACTACAGATATGTTGTTATTTCAACAATATTAATACACCCATTACGGCGGCAACAAGTTACCAGCTATTGTAGCCATGACCCGGTATATAAACCGTATCATCATCAAAATCGGCCTTCTCTGCCTTTTGGTGGCATTTCTCGCAATAGCTTAGTGATTTGACTTTGTTGCTCTTGGAAACTACTTCGTCCTTCACTTCCTGGTGCTTTGACTTGATATAGGGTGTTTCGGTGATTCGCAATGGCGCTTCGCCTTCATCCAGCGATGACATAATCTTTTTGGAACGCTTGTAACGGGACTTATCTGCAGAATTGGCTACCAGAAAGTCAAGAAGACGCTTACGGGTTTCGTTATCCAGTTCGGCGTTCTCCTTGAAATGATCCGCCAACGCTTTCGCATCCAGCAGCTTGCGCCATGAGGCTTCCGGCAACCAGCCCGGCTGGTACGGAAAATGGCAGGCGCCACATTCTTCCTTATACAAATCATTGTTTACCGGAGCCACCTCTTTCTTTCGCTCCAGGGTGAACAACCAGGACCAGTAGCTTTCCTTTTCCGCGTGCGCAGCAGTAACAACGCCACAGAAGGTAATTAATAATATCGTTGCATATTTCAAAAAATTGGTTTTCATAATCTCTATCCGGTCAGTTATTGTTGGGAAAGATACATGAGAAAATCACCTTTCTCCTGATTTGTACATTCTCGTCCATACATCCATTTGCAATTGCGTTTGAACCATTTTTTAATTTTACGCAATTCAGTGAATCGTTCTTTATTCACTGTAGGCGACATAGGATCAATTGCTTTGCCGGTTCTAACATGCTTGCCCGGCTTGGTGAAATCCTTGCCATGGCAGGCATTGCAGTCCCGCATCTTGCCGTCCTTAGCGACAACCTTTTTGTTCCACATTTCCTTGCCACGCTCTGCACTAAACGTGAGATTTTCATCACCTTTGTATATTTTAAAGGCCTCATCCAGAGCGCTTGCCGCGTAAACGGTTCCAGTTACCAAAGCCAGTGCAATTATCAGTAAAATACTCTTTCTCATAAAAACATCCTGCTACGATCGTTGGATTGTAAATTTTGCCGGTTTACCAGGTGTATTTAATGCCCACCATCATACTGATCGCGCCAAGCGAACCGTATGTAGCGTGTGGGGACTCGGGACCTTCTGACGCGGCTGCCGCCAAACCTAACGCACCGAGGCCGGCAAACAATGCATGCAGATTGTCCGGGTCACTGAAACCACCCTGGATACCAATGTCTTCCCAGTGGAAAACCAGCCCGGTGGCGACAGCACCAAGACCTAGTGCGGCGGAAGTTTTGGCGAATGCTTCATGGGCACCGTCTTCTTCCTTCGGAGAGATAACCGCCAATAAAGCCGCACCAATCGATCCTATACCCAGGTATTTGTGGATCTTATTGGCCGTAAACATGCGGTCTTCATATCCACCTTCCGACATCTCAGTGGAGCCCTGCGTCATCTCCATTGATTGTTGCTCGCCCAGGGACAAGAATGCCGGCGACATCGCCACTTTGTAACCAGCTTCATCTGATGTAAAAAGGTTTTGTTTGGTCGAATCCGGCAACCGCAGATCCAGACTGGCCTTGTGAGTTGGCAATTCCGCCTGCCCCAAGCTGGCAGCCTGGGCCCATGACATGCCAAAGCACAGACTAATAATGCAAACAACGAATTTTCTTAACATGACAGTCCCCATCTATATATTAAATGTTATATATTCTTTGATACGTTTCAACGTCACCCTGCGAGTCGCTATCCTGCACCCACAGTGGAATTCTCTGCTAAGATTCTTTGCCAGTGAGCTTCGCACCAGGATATGAATCATAAGTAATTCTTTGTGAAAAGTACTGCTCCAGATCAACAAATATATGTGGTTTCAATTCAACTGACCAAAATTCCAGCTAAAATTGGAAGCAATTTTACATTAGAATGTTGCGTATCCGGGTTAATAGAACCGCTAAGACTTAAGGATTCCGCTGAGCGATCATAGGATTAACTTACTCTAGAGGCGCTCAGATTCGACGTCCATGGGATGGCATCATCAGACCAACCATACGGCAGAGCGGTAAACGCCGTAAAACTGGTGAATAGATTACTACTTTTTGCGTTAAGATATTGTTAAGCCAGCGATCCTGGGCGATAGAATTTAGGACTAAAAAGCTTAACAAAATCTTAACGCCCCGGCATATAAACTCTAACCGATGAAACTGTTAATCGTAGAAGACAATAAAGATCTGGCTTCAAATCTCGGTGACTTCCTGGAGTTACAGGGCCATATTGTCGATTTCGCAGAGAATGGCACGACCGGACTGGAATTAGCATCCACTACAGAATTTGACATCATCATACTGGACATAATGTTACCAGGCATGAACGGCTTCGAAGTTTGCCAACAACTGAGAACGGTTGCTAAGAAAGCGACACCGGTACTGATGCTCACAGCCAAGGACACCGTTGAAGATAAACTGCTGGGCTTTGATTGCGGGGCGGATGACTATCTGGTTAAACCATTCGCGCTCCGCGAACTCAACGCCCGCCTGATTGCACTTAAACGCCGGGCCAGCAATGCCATTGTGGATGGAATTCTTCGCGTTGCCGATCTTGAATTACATCTGGGCACGCTAACAGTGACACGCAACGGGACAAACCTGAAATTGACCCCACTGGAAACCAAGATTCTGGAGATACTTATGAAAAAATCCCCTAATCTTGTGACTCGTGAGTTTCTGGAGATAGAAATATGGGGTGATTTGCCGCCGGATAGCGATACCTTACGCACTCATATTCACGGTTTGCGTACCGCTATCGATAAAAATTATGACACCAAGCTGCTTCACACTGTGCGTGGCATGGGATTCCGGATAGCAGATTCCTAGCATCCATAAAAGATGCCACCGCCTGCTTAAGATAACGCACCTGACAAATATAAAACCACATCGACAGAGAAGACTATATACAAATCTGTTACATACTTGCATTAAACAATACCACGTCTTTGTCGCACTCTACTCCAGTGGCAACTCCTTTATTCAGCATTTATCCAGATTCCCAGTAACGACGTCACCATCTCCGGCTGTTCCAGGGTAATAAAATGCCGGGCATTGTCCAGGATATGTAGTTGCGCATCGGGAATGTGTTCCGCCATTTCCTGATGCCGGGTGACGGTGGTTAATTGATCGTTACAGCCGCAAATAATCAGCGTGGGGACATCGATACTCGGCAACAGTGATGCGCTATCCGGCCGGTTTACAATGGCGTGCAATTGACGCATATAGACATCGGGACCGACCTTTCGCGCCATGGCGCCAATCTGTTCCCGCCAGACCGAATCATTCGCCATTTCAGGATTCAGGTAAATATCCAGGTTCTGTGTAACAGCCTGTTCAAATTCTCCGCGCAACGTCATCTCGATAAATTGTTTGCGCAATTTTATATGCTTTTCAGCATCCGGCCGGGCCGTCGTGCTGAGTAACGCAAGTCGGCTGATTCTATCCGGCGCCTGCCGGAACAACTCAAATCCCAAATATCCCCCCATGGAAAATCCGGCATACATAAACGTTGGCGGCGCTGAGTCTAGCAATCGCAATGCCATCGCCTGCAAATTATCATCCTGAAAGGTATCGGCAATCTGAATTCGGGCGAAATCCGAGAGCTGCTTGCGTTGGTGTATCCATATCTTAGCGTCACACAACAACCCGGAGCCTAACACGAGTGTTGGCTTTTTAACTATTTCGTCATCCATTACGCACCTTTGCCAAATCCATAGTCAATTAATGTACGACCAACAGGTGAATCAATAAATGTATAATGTTGACAGTGACTAAAGTTGCAACCTACCCTACGTTATAACACCATATCAACCCGTAATACATGTGATAACACCCTATTTGATTAGCCCAGCTGACACCAGTTACCGGTTCCCGGATGTGTCGCTGGCACTGGACGAACCCAATGGATTGCTGGCCATTGGAGGTGACCTTTCACCGCGGCGCTTGCTGGCGGCCTATCGTCACGGCATTTTTCCGTGGTTTAATCCCGGCGAACCGATTTTGTGGTGGTCGCCTGATCCCCGCGCGGTTCTATATCCGGATAACATTTATATTTCCCGCAGCCTGCACAAAACCCTGAAGAAAAATCTATTCACGCTGACAGTTGATTCCGCCTTTGATGAGGTCATGAAAGCCTGTCAGGCACCCCGGTCAACTCAGCCGGGCACCTGGATCACATTGGAAATGCGCAGGGCTTACGGACAAATGCATGAGCTGGGTTATGCCCATTCGGTGGAATGCTGGCAGGGCGATGAACTGGTTGGAGGGCTTTACGGCATGTCACTGGGCCGCGTTTTTTATGGCGAATCGATGTTTTCACGGGTCACCGATGCATCCAAAGTTGCATTAGTGCATTTAACTGACAAACTTAAGCATTGGAACTATCAAATTATTGATTGCCAGGTGCAATCGGAGCACTTGATGCGCCTGGGTGCAGAAGACATTCCGCGGCAACAATTTTGCTCACTGCTGGATCAATGGTGTGAGCAGCCGCCGTCATCTGACGCCTGGCACAATTAATGGAAGCTGTCACCCTGGCTCAATGCAACTTTATACCCGCTTTTGCTCTAAATACACACAGGACCAGGATCCGAACTAGACAGGACAAAAGGTGAATTTCCTCAACATGGATTCCGCAGGCCGACCAAAGGCAATCAATTCGCTGGCCTTTTTTGCCACCGAACCCCATCCGTGCAGTTACCTCGAGGCGCGAACTGCGGTATCGGTATTTGCCGATCCCAGTGTTCCCATGAACATGTCCGTGTATAGCCGGCTCGCCGATTATGGCTTTCGCCGCAGTGGCTCGTTTGTGTATACCCCCAGTTGTCCCGGCTGCCAGGCCTGTTTACCATTGCGAATCCCCGTCGACCAGTTTCAACCCAATCGGTCGCAGCGGCGCTCGATGAAGCGCAATGCTGATCTGGACGTTAAAGCCTTGCCAGCGGCATTTCACCAGGAACATTTCGACCTGTATTGCCGCTATCTCAGCCACCGGCACCCGGGGAGCAGTATGGAAAACCCGAGCCCGGCAGAGTACTTGAGCTTCCTGGGCAGTGACTGGAGTGACACCTGGTTTTATGAATTCAGGGATAACGGCAGGCTAGTGGCCGTGTCAGTGGCAGACCACATGACACAGGGTCTGTCGGCAGTTTATACCTTTTACGAACCGGACCAGGAACCACGCGGCCTGGGTACCTACGCGATTCTGTGGTTGCTGGAGGAAACCCGGTCGTTGCACCTCAAAGCCCTCTATCTCGGTTACTGGATCGCCGAATGTGAAAAAATGCAATACAAGGCTCGCTTTCAACCCTGTGAGATTTTTGCCAATGGCCGCTGGATACCGTTATCCGACCCTTCGTCAGACGGGTGATAAATATTAACCAACCCATCTATTTCCTCCTAATTTTCAACAAGTTACCATATACCACCCCTTTAAAGAAAGCCCTCCCCCGGGACGATATAAAAACAAAGCAGTTACAAACGGACTTCATCCACCGTTCAGCCGTAGATAACGGTACGAGAAGGGACCCGCATGAGAACGTATTACAACAGCCTAAAGGGCCCCATAACATGCTTAGTTATATATACAGTGTTGCCAAAGAATTCGAACTGGAACACGGTTTCAGTCCCAACCTGCTGTTCATGAATTACGCGCATCTAGAGTGTTTAAAACAGCAACTGGAAGACCCTAATGATTTCAACGCAATTCTGGTCTTTCTGGGCATGGAACTGATACTGCAACAGGAAGCGGTCCATCCATCGGTCGCCTGGGCGCACACCCCCTGGAAAGAGGCCGTCCACGTTTAATGACTGTTTTTTAATCGCAATCACTGCAAGTCCCTGCCTAAATCGCTAAAAAGCCCGCTATAAAACGCCTAACTCGCGCGGTTTTTTTGAAAATTTTCCGAATATCAGGCATTATGTGCCACCATTGAATCGTCCCACCGGCAACGGTGGGGAATTCCCGTAATGGCGCTGGGGTTAGCGCTTTTCTTCGTTTAAGCCGTCAGAATTTAAGAGTTTTTAAGGAATTTATGCCGAAAGAAGAACACATAGAAATGGAAGGGACCGTGGTTGAAACTCTTCCTAATACCATGTTCCGCGTTGAACTGGAAAACGGTCACGTGGTTACCGCTCATATCTCCGGTAAAATGCGCAAACATTACATTCGCATTTTAACGGGAGACAAAGTCACCGTTCAGCTGACACCCTACGATCTGAGCAAAGGCCGCATCGTCTTCCGCGCCCGCTAGCTCTCACGCCTTTCTATTTAATTTATTTTCTCGGGACGCACGCAACTGTGATTCCAGTTTATGGAATCAGCAGTTCGCTATTGCAGTTGGATGATTTGTTTACCGGCGAGGTTAAACAGTCTGTGACTGCCGGCCAGTAATACTAGCCGACAGTCGCATTTTCTTCTTCGTCCTCGGTATCAAACTCGAACCTGAGCTTGCCGTCCTGCACCGTAACGATGACATCACCGCCATTCGATAGTCGGCCAAATAACAGTTCTTCGGCCAGCGGCTTCTTGATGTTTTCACGCACCACACGGGCCATGGGACGGGCACCCATTTTCTTGTCATAGCCTTCAATAGCCAGCCAGGCACGCGCTTCGCTGTCGACGGTCAGCGTGACTTTCTTCTCCAGCAGTTGCGTTTCCAGTTCGCAGATGAACTTGTCAACCACATGGGAAACCGTACGCTCATCGAGGCTCTTGAAGTTGATAACCGCATCCAGGCGGTTACGGAACTCCGGCGTAAACGTACGCTTGATCACTTCGCCGCTGTCCGTTGCGTGATCCTGCGGCGCAAAACCAATGGACGGACGGCTGATTTGCTCGGCACCGGCATTGGTGGTCATCACGATAATGATGTTACGAAAATCGGATTTGCGACCATTGGTGTCAGTTAGCGTGCCGTGGTCCATGACCTGTAACAGCAAGTTGAAAACATCCGGATGGGCTTTTTCGATCTCATCCAGCAACAATACCGCATGGGGATGCTTGTTCACTTCTTCGGTTAACAGGCCGCCCTGGTCGAAACCCACATAACCCGGAGGCGCGCCGATCAAACGTGACACCGTATGACGCTCCATGTATTCCGACATATCAAACCGAATCAATTCCACGCCCATGATCTGCGCCAGTTGCCGGGTAACCTCGGTTTTACCCACACCGGTGGGACCGGCAAACAGGAACGATCCAATGGGACGGTCTTCATTGCCCAGGCCGGCCCGTGACATCTTGATCGCCGATGATAAAGTGGTAATGGCTTCATCCTGACCGTAAACCACCAGTTTCAGATCACGGTCAAGGTTGCGCAAACCTTCCTTATCGGAAGAGGAAACCTGCTTGGGCGGTATACGCGCCATCTTCGACACTACCAGTTCCACGTCCCTTGCACCGATGGTCTTCTTGCGTTTGGAAGGCGTCAGTAACCGCTGGTTGGCACCGGCCTCATCAATCACGTCAATGGCCTTGTCGGGCAAATGCCGTTCGTTAATGTAACGCTCCGACAGTTCCACCGCCGAACGCAATGCCTGGCGGGTAAACTTAACGCCGTGATGATCTTCAAAGCGGCTCTTCAGGCCGTTGAGAATCTGGATGGCTTCATCCACAGACGGCTCGGGCACATCGATCTTTTGAAAACGGCGTGCCAGGGCGCGGTCTTTTTCAAAGATGCCGCGGTATTCCTGATAGGTCGTAGAGCCAATACACTTGATTTCACCATTGGCCAATACCGGCTTGATCAGGTTGGACGCATCCATGGCGCCACCGGACGCCGCACCGGCACCGATGATGGTATGAATTTCGTCGATAAACAGGATGGCGTTTTCTTCGCGGCGCAGTTGCGATAACACGGCTTTAAGGCGCTTTTCGAAATCACCGCGGTATTTGGTACCCGCCAGCAACGCACCCAGATCCAGTGAATAGATCACCGCATCGGACAACACTTCCGGTACTTCACCATCAACGATTTGCTTGGCCAGGCCTTCGGCCAGTGCCGTTTTACCCACGCCGGCTTCGCCGACAAACAGCGGATTGTTTTTACGGCGGCGGCAAAGCACCTGTAAGGTCCGTTCGATTTCCGCCTTGCGGCCGATCAACGGATCAATTTTATTTTGCATCGCCAACTGGTTCAGATTGGTGGCATAACTTTCCAGCGGTGTCTTGCTTTGCGGTTCAGCTTCCTGATCTTCTTCCGTGTGAGGCAAAATCGTGTCTTGCTCAGACTGATCATCAACCTTGGAAATACCATGGGCGATATAATTCACCACATCAAGACGGGCAATGTGTTGTTTGGACAACAGGTAAACCGCTTGCGATTCCTGTTCACTGAAAATAGCGACCAGCACATTAGCGCCTGTCACTTCCTTGTTACCGGAAGACTGGACCTGAAATACGGCCCGTTGCAGCACGCGTTGAAATCCCAGCGTCGGTTCGATTTCCCGATCATCACCATCCGGCAGGACCGGTGTTGTTTCTTCCAGAAACTCCTCGAGCTCTCGTTTGAGTTGATCGAGATTGGCACCACAGGCACGCAAAGCGTTATTGCTGGCAGGATTTTCCACCAACGCCAGTAACAAATGCTCCACCGTCATGAACTCATGACGCTTTTCGCGCGCTTCCTTAAATGCAACGTTAAGAGTCTGTTCTAACTCTTCGCTTAACATATTTTACACCTCTCGCAAGACCTTATAGCTCACAAGACCGTCTACACGGATTCCATTCTACATAACAATGGATGTTGATTGCTGCGAGAATACTCGTTAACTTGCGCCACTTTCGTCTCGGCTATTTCCTTTACAAACACACCACACAGTCCTTTACCCTGTGTGTGCACATGTAACATCACCCGTGTTGCTTTCGCACGGTCCATGCGGAAAAACTTCTCCAGAACATGTACGACAAACTCCATAGGAGTAAAATCGTCATTTATCAGTACAACTTGATACATTGGCGGCCGTTTTAGCTTAGGTCTTGACTCCTGAACCGCAAGATCTTCGTCCCTTTGTGAATTATTTCCTGTATTCATAGACATAAGTTTAGCCAACCGTAATACTGTTTTCCGTTAACCCTATAGACAGTGGAATTCATAAAAAGCTCATAAACCTGGTTAATCGCTGCTGAAAGGTACAGAAAAGATGGTAATGCAATAATCAGTGATTTGTAAATTACGGGATAGTATTGGAAACCAAATCATAGGCTTATAAAAGAATACAACGGATCAATATAAATGCCTAATCATTGCGGTACAGTGATAGCTAATCGTGTTTTGATAACGATTATGCTGGAACGGTTAATATCGATGGGCGTTTTTGACGCTTTTATAAATAACGTTACATTTGCGCGACTATAGCTTCAGCAAATCCTGAACAGCTCACTAACGTGGCGCCATCCATTAGCCGCTCCAGATCGTAAGTGACGGTTTTTGAAGCAATTGCACCGGATACCCCTTTGACCACCAAATCGGCCGCATCCTGCCAACCCAAATGCCTGAGCATCATTTCACCGGATAAAATCAGCGACCCGGGATTCACCTTGTCCTGGCCGGCATACTTGGGTGCGGTGCCGTGAGTGGCTTCAAACATCGCCACGGTATCCGATAAATTGGCGCCCGGGGCAATACCGATACCACCGACCTGGGCTGCCAGGGCGTCGGATATATAATCACCGTTCAAATTCAGGGTCGCCACCACACTGTAATCCTTGGGCCGCAATAGAATTTGCTGCAGGAAGGCGTCGGCAATCACATCCTTGACGATAATGGGTTTGCCGGTTTTAGGACTGATAAATTGGCACCAGGGGCCACCATCGATTTCTATGGCGGCGAACTCCGACCTGGCCAGTTCGTAACCCCAGGCCTTGAACGCACCCTCGGTAAACTTCATGATATTGCCTTTGTGCACCAGGGTAACCGAATCACGATCATTATCGATCGCGTACTGGATCGCTTTGCGCACCAGGCGCTGAGTACCTTCACTGGATACCGGCTTGATACCGATACCGGAGGTCTCGGGAAAACGAATCTTCGTTACGCCCATTTCTGATTGCAGAAAATCGATGACTTTTTTGGCTTCCGGTGTGCCCGCTTGCCATTCGATGCCGGCATAAATGTCTTCGGAATTTTCCCGAAAAATCACCATATCGGTATCTTGAGGGTTTTTGAGGGGACTGGGCGTGCCGTCGAAATAGCGCACCGGCCGCAAACACACATAAAGGTCCAGTTGTTGGCGCAGGGCAACGTTTAAAGAGCGGATACCGCCGCCAACGGGCGTTGTCAGCGGACCTTTGATAGACACCGCATAGTCCCGTACTGCCTCCAGCGTTTCCTCCGGTAACCACACATCAGCACCGTAGACGCTGGTCGCTTTTTCACCAGCATACACCTCCATCCAGGCGATACTGCGTTTTCCACCAGAGGCCTTTTCCACGGCGGCATCCACGACGGTGCGCATGGCCGGGGTGACGTCCACGCCGATGCCGTCGCCTTCGATAAAGGGAATGATGGGCCGGTCAGGCACATTTAACGAATTATCCGAATTGACCGTGATTTGCTCGCCGTCGGCGGGGACTGAGATTTTCTCAAATGCCATGACTACTCCACTGAAAATGTTGGCGCGTGGCCACGAAAGGGCGCTATCTTAGCATTTTCCGGGCGGGTCAGGAAATTTTCAGTGGAAACAAGAAGAAATAGACAAAATAGCGGTATTCAACAAACTAAAGACCGAATTGGGTCAGGTTGCCCTTGAGTGAGACGTTCACTTTGCCTTCCCGGTCAAAACGGCCCATGGTGGTCAGCGCCGCATGCAGATCCGGTTGGTTACCCCGGGTACCAAAAGCACCATCGAACTCATAGCTTTTATCGGGATTCAATTGCAGGATACCTTCGGCACGCAGCGGACCGCCCTGATCGCTCAGTACACCTTTCACACCACCTTCGTGTGGTTCAAACTTGACCTGTAAATCTCCCAGGCTGAGTTTTTTCAGCAAGGTCATTTCTGCGCTGTACCATGCCACATCGCCGGTGGCGGACACCACGGCACTATCGTTGAGCTTGACGTTGGTTAATTTAACATCCAACGCACCGCCCGGCCGCAGGGCAGCGGCATTAATCAACTGATCAACCTCTTTCAACGGCAACCACGCTTCAAGCCGACTGACATACGAACCGCCGAAAAAACTGTAACCCAGTGTACCGTTGGCGTAACCATCCGTG
>JASFMT010000066.1:0-11923 GCA_050117455.1 Gammaproteobacteria bacterium
CCGATCGCTGTGACCTGGTAAATTGCAATTTGTTCCAGATACCAACTCATTTAACAAAAGCAGGAGTCGGGCTATGACTGAGTCATTATCCAGCCTATCCGTCAAGGCGGGATTGCCACCCGGGTCGTTGATACATATCGGGGAAAAACGCCAGCAGCAATCCCGTGTTTTTGTTGTTGATTATGATCGGCAGGGTGCGCATGCGGCTGAAGTTGCATCTGTTGCGGAAATACAAAACTACAAAGACAAAGACAGCGTAACCTGGGTCAATATTGAGGGGCTAAGCGATATAGGGTTGATCGAGGAGATCGGGCGCCAGTTTAATATTCATTCCCTGGTGCTGGAAGATATTCTCAATACACAGCAAAGGCCGAAGCTCGAGGAGTATGATAATTACCTTTATATTGTATTAAAAGGAATGTTGCTTGCGCAGGGGGAGTTTGCGGTAGTCTATGAGCAAATCAGTATTATCTTGACAGATAAATTTGTTTTTACCTTCAAGGAGAAGCGGGATGAGATTTTCTCATCCCTCACCCGTCGTATCCATAATGGGAAAGGGCCGCTCCGGGTTTCGGGTCCAGACTACCTGACCTATGCCATTGTGGACTCGGTCGTTGACCAATATTTCACGGTGCAGGACGGGGTTGATACCGTTGTAGATGCTCTGGAGGACAAATTACTGGAAAGTCCGGACGAACAGTGTCTGGCCCAGATTCAGCGACTGAAACGTGAACTGGTATACATTCGCAAGTCGATATCGCCGGTCAGGGAATTGCTAAACGGTCTACTGCGCAGCGACTCAACCTTGATTCAAGATAAAAACCGGGTTTATTTTCGTGATGTATATGACCATGTGTTGCGGGTATCCGAAGCGATCGAGACGAACCGCGAAATGCTATCCGGGTTACTGGACATTTATATTTCCAGTATCAGTAACAAGATGAATGAAGTGATGAAGGTTTTGACGGTGTTCGCGGCTATTTTTATCCCGCTGACTTTTCTTGCCGGTATTTACGGGATGAATTTTGAATATATGCCCGAGCTGCGCTGGAAGTGGTCTTATCCGGTATTGTGGTTGATCTTTATTGGATTGACGGCTGGCCTGATTTTATTTTTCAAAAAGAAAAAATGGATATAATGCTCTTGCCACTGTGCAACGATCTCCTCGCATAGACCTGCAGCGCATTTACAATCTTTGTTGTTACTGATATGTCCAATACTGTACAAGATATTACCGTTACTAACCTTGTCGTGGGTTTTGTCCCCATGATATTGGTGTTGGGGTTTTTATTTAAATGGCATTTGAATTACAAAAACGCCATTTATGCCATTGTCCGCATGGTAATACAGTTGCTGATTATCGGCTATTTGTTGATATTTATTTTTAATGCCAGGAGTTCATGGATTATCCTGGGCATATTAGTAGTCATGGTCATTGCGTCCAGCTGGATCGCCCTGGGGGTGGTTAAAAAAGACCAGGTTAATCTGCTAATGAATACACTGATCGCGATTTCCATTGGTGGCGGTATTACGCTGGTGGTGGTAACCCAGGGTGTGTTAACCCTGGATCCCTGGTATCAGCCACGTTACGTTATTCCGTTGGCTGGAATGATATTCGCCAATTCCATGAATACCGTCAGCCTGGCAGTGGAGCGATTGAGTTCTGAAACAGAGCGGGGCGTAGGATATGTAGAGGCGCGCAACAAGGCATTTCAGGCATCGTTGATTCCCATTATCAATTCGTTGTTCGCGGTGGGACTGGTATCTTTACCCGGAATGATGACCGGTCAGATTCTATCCGGGGTGTCACCGCTGGTGGCGGTACGCTATCAGATTGTCGTGATGTGTATGATTTTCAGTTCCGCGGGACTGTCTTCCGCGCTGTTTTTGATATTGGCCAAAAAGCACTTTACGACATCTTAGAGGGTTGACTTGCCATGGCCAGCGCATTACCGTCCCAGCGCGGTCAGTTCCCGGTTGAGAATATCCGTATCCCCCACGTTCAATTCCACCAGGCGGCGCAGATGGGTAATACTGTCAAGATCAATATGTTCACAACGAAAGCCGATATGTGAGGATTCGATATGGGCGACGGAGACATCCATGCGGATACTGGCCTCGCTGTTATCCAGTTCCAGTTCTATCAAATAGGGGTCATCCTCCTTTCCCTGCCAGCCTTCGGGTTTTTGAACCAGCACTCCTTTCAGAGAAATATCAATAAGCGTGCAATCCCAGCTGCCATCAGGGCTGGTAATATGCACCGTGGCTTCGAAGGGTATACGGGTAAACAGGCGGTGGTCGTCGGTCATTGTTGTTTTCCACAAAATTCGTTTTTACGGCATTGAATGGGTTGCACCATAAGATACACCCATTTCGTATAATTTTAGCGTATATTCGCCGGTATTGCTCAGGGGTGGGACTGTATTTTTACACGGGATTATACCGGCGGCGTGGCTATGGCGTGTTGCCGCAACGCTATAGCGCACCCGCGGACTGTAAAAGACGGGCCACAGCTTCAGCCAGCTTGCGGTAACCGGCCGCATTGGGGTGGATGGCGTCAGATTTCAGGCCATCATCGTTTTCGATGTCGCGCAATGTGTTTTGCAGCAAGGGGATGTTTTCACTTTGGGCAACGGCTATATAAAATGACGCCGGTTCCATAAAAAACAGCGCCGGTTCCGGAACCGCGATAAGCAGTACCTGGATACCCCGCCGCTTTGCCTCGCCGATCATGGATTTGAGATTGTTGACAATTGATTCCGGATTCTTTTTGCGCAGTAAATCATTACCGCCATGGCATAAAATCAATAATTCCGGTTGATGTTCGTCGAGTACGTTCGGCAGACGTTGCCGACCTTCGCCACTCAGTTCGCCGGGCACGCCTTCGTTGATAACTTCCCGGTCAATCAACTTTGCCAGCTGGTGGGGGTAGCTCTCGTGGTCTTTGGCACCCGTGCCGTAGGTCAGGCTGTCGCCGAAAGCCACGACGACGGCTTCGCGCGATAATTCGTTAAGCGGTGGTCTCTGCTCGGAGCAGGACGGTAACAATAACAAGCTGCAGAGAATGACAACGAAGCCAACGAATTGATGATTCATCATGAACAGTTCAACTTATATTACCCACAAGTAAAATATGCCAGCCCGATTGTTGCGATACCATTGATGCTATATCGTTGCAATAAACGTGCAATAAACGCGCACTGCGGTGTGAGGCGAGTAACAAAACAGGTCCCCAACGCGGTAATTAACCCATGTATTCGTCGAAAAACCCTGGAATCCGGTCTTCAAAATACCGGGGTGTGCGGGTATTCACCGAGCGCAGAAACCCCACGTGGCCGCCATGCTGTGAAAGTTCCAGCATAACGCTGTCACTCATTTCCCGTTCCGTGGGTACGCTCAGTGGCGGCACAAAGGGATCATCAACCGCGTTAACAATCAACGTGGGAACGGTGATCGTGCCAAGGTACTGGCGGCAACTGGCCGTTCCATAGTAATCATCAACGCTGGAAAATCCATTGATTCTGGCTGTCATCCGGTGGTCGTAGTCGCGCAGGGTTTTAACAGCTTTTATTTGTTTTGCGTTTAGCGGGGCAGGGTGAACCGTCAGCTTGGCAATAGCCAGTTCCCTGAGGCGCCGCAACAAATACATTTGATAGAGGCGGGCGAAACCCTGGTTAATGGCATCCGCGGTGATTGATAAGTCAAAGGGAACACAAACCGCGACGGCGGCGGATATTGCTGCGGTGGCGGAAGTTTCACCCAGCCACTTCAACAGGATGCTGCCACCCAGCGAGAAACCCACGACCGCCACGGGGGCAACCGGATATTTTGTGCGAACAGTACGGACAAGATGGTTTAGTTCGCTGGTGTCGGCGGCGTGGAACGTGACCGGGAGGCGGTTGGGTTCGCCACTGCAGCCCCGGGCGTGGAGAAAGGCAACCCGGTAACCGTGTTTCAATAATGCCCGGATGGTGCCGGGCACGTAGTGTGACGCAAAACAACCGCCCATACCATGCAGGACAATCGCCACCGGTGGGTTGTCGCGAACTGGCGGCTGCGATGGTTCGCACCAGAAGACATCCACAAAATCGCCATCCGGGAGCACCAGTCGCTGCAACTGATAAGGAATGTTGTTCTGAGTTTTCAGCGCTAACGGTAAAACCGTTTGTACGTGACTGTTACGTAGCCACCATGGAGCGTTGAAAGAGCTGGGAATTATCACGTCACAATCACTGAACAATGGCCACTTACCAATGCGGCAATCAGGTTAATAATGTCTCCAGGATGCGTTCGTACATTTGCGACAGTAAATCCAGATCGTCGGCTTTCACGCATTCGTTGATTTTATGGATGGTGCTGTTCACCGGTCCTAACTCTACCACCTGTGCGCCAGTGGGGGCGATGAAACGGCCATCGGACGTGCCGCCCGCGGTTGATAGCTGAGTATCAATGCCGGCAACGTCGCGAATGGCGGCGGTGGCGGCGTCTACCAGTTCTCCCGCTGACGTTAGAAATGGATTGCCAGATAACTTCCAATGCAAATGGTATTGCAGCTGGTGCTTGTCCAGTATGGCATGTACCCGGGACTTCAGTTCATCTTCAGTGACTTCTGTCGAAAAACGGAAATTGAACAATAGCTCCACAGAGCCGGGGATAACATTGTTGGCGCCGGTTCCACCATGGATATTGGATATCTGAAAAGTGGTCGCGGGAAAAAACTCATTGCCCTGGTCCCATGTGGTATTGCACAGCTCCTGCATTGCCGGTGCCACGGTATGTATGGGATTGCTTGCCAGCTGCGGATAGGCCACGTGACCCTGGGTTCCATAAACTGTTAAATGACCATTGAGGGACCCGCGGCGGCCGTTTTTAATAATGTCACCTACCTGCTTGTTACTGGAAGGTTCTCCAACGATGCAGGCTTTGATTTTCTCGTTGCGTGCTTCCAGGGCCTCCACGACTTTGATGGTGCCGTTTACCGATGGTCCTTCTTCGTCACTGGTAATCAATAACGCTATGGAGCCTTTATGATCGGGATGTTTTGCCACAAAACGTTCACACGCCGTCACCATCGCAGCGATACTGCCTTTCATATCCGCCGCGCCGCGGCCATAGAGATAACCGTCCCGGTAGGTGGGTGCAAAAGGCGGAGATTGCCATTGATCCAACGGCCCGGTGGGAACAACATCCGTGTGGCCCGCAAAGGCATACAACGGTTCGGTGTCGCCCCGGCGCATCCAGATATTATCCACATCGTCAAAACGCATGTGTTCCGTTTTAAAACCAATGGCGTCCAGTCGGTCGGCTATCAACTGCTGACAACCGGCATCCTCGGGTGTCACCGATTCACGGCTGATGAGTTGCTCGGCGAGTTTTAATGTTTCAGACATAATTTGGAGGACCTTATTTGCACTACTGATGACTAACTTAACGTAACACAAATTTCAACGCAAAGTCGCAATGACGCAAAGAAAAAGAAATTCTGAAATAGTAAGACCTTCGACAAGCTCCCCCAGTGCATTATTGATTCAAGGCAATGAGATAGATGGTCGGTTTGCTCGTCAATGGTTGCAATTTCAGAGAATTAAATCCTGAAGGAACAATGTTTATTTTTATTTTCTTTGCGTCATTGCGACTTTGCGTTAAAAATAGGGTATTGAATTTGTTCGCAAATTGCTAAGCAATGGCGGATCCCGCCAGTTCAGGAGCCGAATGCCTTTCTGTATTCCAGCTCATCAAATCCCACCAGATACTCGCTGCCGGCTTTAATGACCGGCCGTTTAATAATCGACGGGTTTTCCAGCATGACGTTGATGGCGGCCTTTTCATTTATATTATCCTTAACCTTGTCCGGTAGTTTTCGCCAGGTGGTGCCGCGCCGGTTGAGCAGGGTTTCCCAGCCCAGTTTTTTGCACCATCCCTGCAGCGTTTTCTCGTCGATACCGTCTTTTTTATAGTCGTGAAATTCATAGGCGACGTTGTGCTCGTCGAGCCAACGCCGCGCTTTTTTCATGGTATCGCAGTTTTTAATGCCGTAGACGGTGGTCACCGCACTTCCCGTAACAGTTCGTTAATGCCAACCTTGCCGAGGGTTTTTTCATCCACTTGCTTGACGATCACCGCACAATAGAGACTGTATGCGCCATCCTTGGAAGGTAAATTACCTGACACGACAACGGACCCCTTGGGCACCCGGCCAAATGTGATTTCGCCGGTCTCGCGATGATAGATTTTGGTACTTTGGCCAATGAACACGCCCATGGAAATGACCGAGCCTTCTTCGACAATAACGCCTTCCACTACTTCGGAACGGGCGCCGATAAAACAGTTGTCTTCAATAATCGTCGGTGCGGCCTGCAACGGTTCCAGTACGCCGCCGATACCCACGCCACCGGATAGATGGACGTTCTTGCCGATTTGCGCGCAGGAGCCAACGGTGGCCCAGGTGTCCACCATGGTGCCACTGTCGACATAGGCGCCAATATTTACGTAGGAGGGCATCAGCACCACGTTGGGCGCGATATAAGAACCGCGACGTGCTGCCGCCGGCGGTACCACGCGTACGCCGCTATCGATGAAGGCGCGTGAGTTGTAGTCGGCATATTTCGGGTCGACCTTGTCAAAATAGTTGGTGAAGCCGCCTTTCATGAAGCGGTTTTCATCAATACGAAACGACAGGAGTACGGCTTTTTTCAGCCATTCATTGACGACCCAGTCATTGCCCTGTTTTTCGGCGACCCGGGCTTTGCCCTGGTCCAGCTGATTGATGGCTTCGTTGACGGCATCCTTGACGCGGGTCTCCACGTTACGTGGCGTGATATCCGCGCGGTTTTCAAAAGCTTCTTCGATGATTTGTTGTGTATTGCTCATGCTTGACTCCTGGTTACAAAATAAAAATGCGTCAATAGATATATAGTAATTAATTTGTTTTCACGAATTCAACGATGCGGTTGGCGGCTTCAATACATTCATCCAGAGGTGCCACTAGCGCAATACGTACATAGTTGGCGCCGGGATTAGCGCCGTGGGCATCGCGGGACAGATAACTGCCCGGTAACACGGTTACGTTTTGCTGCGCATATAATTCCCGGGCAAAGGTCTCGTCATCCATCGGTGTCTCCGGCCATAAATAAAATGCCGCTTGTGGTGCCGTAAACGTTAATGTACCTGCCAGCTGTTCCTGTACCCTGTCAAATTTGTCGCGATACAAATCACGGTTAGCCTTTACATGGTCTTCGTCTTTCCACAGGCTGATACTGCTGTACTGGGTGGACTCGGGCATGGCGCAGCCATGATAGGTGCGGTACAACAGAAACTGCTGCATGATGTTCTCGTCACCGGCTACAAACCCGGAACGCAAACCCGGTACATTAGAACGCTTGGATAAACTGTGAAACACTACGCAACGGCTGAAATCTTTGCGGCCCATGGCCGCGGCCGCCTGAAGTAAACCGGGTGGTGGATTTTGTTCGTCAAAATAGATTTCCGAATAACATTCGTCGCTGGCGATGACAAAATCATGTTGATCAGCCAGCTTGATGAGTTTTTGCAGTGCGTCAATATCCATCACGGCACCGGTGGGATTGCCGGGCGTGCAAATGTAAACCAGTTGGCAGCGTTGCCACGTCGCATCGGGAACATTATCGAAATCAGGTTGATAGTTATTTCCCGCGGTGGTATTCAGATAATAGGGGTCGGCGCCTGCCAACAGTGCAGCGCCTTCATATATCTGGTAAAAGGGGTTGGGCATCATGACCACGGGGTCCTGTGACCGATCGACGATGGCCTGGGCAAAGGCAAACAACGCCTCCCGGGTGCCATTGACTGGCAAAACCTGGGTGGCCGGGTCCGGCTGGCATTTGTGGAGCGCGAAACGCTGGGTAAGCCAATGGCCCATGGTCTCACGTAGCTTGTCGATGCCGCGGGTTAACGGATAGCTTTCCACCCGGTGTAAATACTGGTGCATTTCCTGTAGCGCAAAGGCTGGCGGCGCGTGTTTGGGTTCACCGATGGATAACGCAATGTGAGGCTTATTCGCCGGGGGAACAATGCCATCCTTGAGCAGGCGCAGCTTTTCAAAGGGGTAAGGGTGTAGTTTTTGTAAATCCGGATTCATAGCTGCTGATACGACTGTTTATTAGTGGGTTATTGTCTATATTTCTCAATAGCTTAAGATCTTTCAGGTTGTGCCGACAAAGACTCTATGCAAAAAATCGATCAAAAAATAAACTGCCCCACGGCAGAAAATAGCGGGTAAGTATAGTGCATAGCGACAGTGCCTCCAAACAATCTGCCACCGTCTTGCCCGTAGTCAGCTTGCTAATTACAGCCACGTTGTGGGGAATTTGCTGGTATCCACTGCGTATCGCGGAAAGCTATGGCATGCCGGGACTGTGGACAACCCTGGTGGTCTACAGTGCGGCACTGGTTTTCGGGATCCTGGCTTTCTGGCGCAAGTTTCCCGAATTGCTGTCAGCCCCCGGGTTGCTGGCGGTGATTGCGCTAAGCAATGGCGTGTTGAATGTGGCCTTTGTTTTAGCGGTGATTGACGGCCACGTGGTGCGGGTGATTTTGCTGTTTTATCTCTCGCCGATCTGGTCGACAGTACTGGGCTGGTTGTTGTTGAAGGAAAACCTGACCGCCTGGTCTGTTGCCACGCTGGTGGTCGCCATGACCGGGGCAATGATCATGTTGTGGGATACTTCCCTGGGTTTTCCCTGGCCGCAACATTATACCGATTGGCTGGGTATTACCGCAGGTATTTGCTTTTCCATTTCCAATGTTACTGTTCGCAAGGTACAACGGGTTTCCCTGCGCATTAAGACGCTTTCCGCGTGGTTGGGGGTAGCCCTGGTTGCCGGTGTGTGGATCATTGCCGCGGATGCAACCGTGCCACAGGCAACGACATCCGTCTGGACCTGGACCGCGTTCATCGGCACGGCCATGATTATTGTCATGACCTTTACGGTTCAGTATGGTGTGACCCATATGCCGGTCTATCGCTCGGCTATTATATTGTTATTTGAATTGGTAGCGGCCGCGGTCAGCGCACAGTGGCTCAGCGACGAAGTGATCACCGGCAAGGAATGGGTTGGCGGCGCGTTAATTGTGCTGGCAGGTTACTTGTCTGCGCGCGCGATGATGAAACAGCCGGCTGCCAAAGATACAGTACCAACTATAGGACAGTAACAACGATGTTGCAGATTAACCAGATTTTACACAGCAGTGTAATTGTCAGTGATACCCAAAAGGCACTGGCGTTTTATTGCAACGTGCTGGGTTTGAATATCGATGAGTCCCGGCCGCAGATGAGTTTTGCCGGCGCCTGGTTAAAGGTGGGAGAGCAACAAATTCATTTACTGGAATTGCCGAATCCGGATCCGGTGAATGGACGGCCGGAGCACGGTGGAAGGGATCGCCACGTGGCGCTGGCGGTTAATGATATTGAATTATTACAGCAGCGGCTGGAGCAGGCACGCTTACCTTATACCCGCAGCAAGTCCGGCAGAAATGCACTGTTTGTGCGTGATCCGGATGGTAACGCCCTGGAGTTTATCGAAGTCTGAGCGGTACTTGTCTTACTGCAGTCTTATTGTAAAACCATCAATCCATTCCGCTATTTCTTCGAGTCAATAAATTTAGATGCCCAGCTTTATTTTCCCATGGGCTTACTAGTGAAGACCGTGTTATTGCAGTGACGCACTGGCAATTGACGGGGTTGCAGTGGTGTGCACTGATTTGCTCCTGTGAATTTTTGCCCCTGCTAATGAACAGTCACGTATACACTGGGCCAGCGTCTCAATGGCCTGAGTGCGGGTAAAGTTCTTGCGCCAGGCGATAGCCACTTTGCGGGTGGGTTCCATGTGGCTGAAATGTTTTATGCAAATCAGCCGTTGTGCATAGCGATCCGCGCAGGCTGCCATGCGTGGCACAATGGCGACACCCACTCCGCCGGCGACCATAAAGCGAATGGTTTCCAGGGAACTGCCTTCAATGTTATGACCACCTTCAGATGCCGGTGTCGACTGGAAGCAATCCGGGCACAACGCCATTACCTGATCGCGAAAACAATGTTGCGGTCCAAGTAACAATACCGTTTCTTTCGCCAGTTGCTTGATGGATATGGTGTCCGCCATGGCCATGGGGTGGGAGGAGGGAACCAGAATAACAAAGGGTTCTTCATAAAGTATTTCGGTATCAATACCCGGTTCGTTATAGGGTAAGGAAATTACTGCGGCATCAATGTCACCGTTTTTCAGTTTCTTGGTTAATTCATGGGTATAACTTTCTTCAACCAGTAACGGTAGTTGGGGGACATTTTCCTGTACGACAGGTAACAGGTCAGGAAATAAATAGGGACCGACCGTATGAATGGCACCCAGGCGCAACGGCTCCGATAAGGGGTTGCGTTCCAGTTGCGCAATTTCCCTGATGATCTTCACTTCTTTTAACGCCTGTTCCGCCTGGCTAACGATTTTTTGTCCGATTGGCGTAATAACCAGTTCCTGATGTTTGCGCTCAAATAACACAACACCTAACTCTTCTTCCAGCTTTTTGATGCCCAGGCTGAGTGTCGGTTGACTGACGAAGCATGATTTTGCTGCCTTGCAAAACTGTTTCTCTTTTGCCACAGCCACGATATAGCGAAGTTCGGTCAGTGTCATGGTTTTGTCCCGTCCTCTATGTTAACGCAGCAATTAATAAACATATTCTTATTTATTATTGAATGGTGCTCTGCGACTTTGTAACTAACCCTTGCAGAAAAGTATCTCAGGAAATACAACAATTTTGAATGAGTTTTATAAAGCAGTTTAACCGTAAGGTTATTGGAGTCAATGTAAAACGGTAAAACTGTATACCGATTGTGCGATCATCATTGAAAGAACAAATAGTGTTGATTGAAAAAACTAATAGTGCATAGCACGGCATTTTCATTGAATGACTCTATCCCGGGCTTTGCGAAAATCAATTTTATAATTTCCTTACACCGACTAATACTTACCCGTAGCGTCTAATTGTTTCAATTTTAAAATTTGTTTTGATAACAGTTATATACAGGCATGCGTGATGTTTGTGCAAATGCCTGGCCATGTATAAGTCCAGGACACGGGGAGTGTTTCAATGAAGAAAATCACCAGACGGCAATTCTTAGGTTATTCAACCAAAGTGGGTGCGGCTACCATGTTTACCGGTATTTTTGCGCCTTCGGCAACCAGTTTTCTCGGAATGGGGGGCGTGGCAGAGGCCGCCAGTAAAAAAGTGAAGCCCTTTAATTTTGCGGTGCTTACCGATGCGCACCTTTACGATATCAAGGACCACAAATTTGACGGCATATTGGAAAAAGCCGTTGAAGATGTGAACAGGATAAGGCCTGCGCCCGATTTTGTATTGTACGGCGGGGATCTGGGCCAATCCGGTAAGAAAGATGAGCTAGTCAAGGGCAAGAAAATACTCGACAAGCTGAATATGAAATACCGCATCATTCCCGGCGAACACGACTATTACCTCGACATGGGTAAAGCCTGGCGTGGATTGTTCGGGGATGAGCACTGGTCCTTTGATCACAACGGCGTGCATTTCATTGGTATGAATTCCATTTTAATTGACGACTTCTGGACGGCGCGCGGTTTGACACCCAAAGAACGCATGGGGTTGCTGGAAGAACTGGAATGCCATCGGTGTGGATTATGGGGAGTCGGTGAAAAGCAACTGGACTGGCTGGCGGGTGACGTAAAAAACCTGTCGCCGGATACACCCGTTGTCGTCATGACCCACTCGCCGTTATGGGATTACTACCCGCGCTGGAACTTCCAGACCCTCGATGCGCCGGAGATTCGCAGCATCCTGCGTAAATTCGATAAGGTCATCGCCATTCATGGTCACGTGCACCAAGTGGTTTACAATGAAATCGGTAATATTAAAT
>JASFMT010000067.1:0-11752 GCA_050117455.1 Gammaproteobacteria bacterium
ATTTTAACGGTGTCATCAATGTCACTGATCACAGATATACCATCGGGCGGTACCAGTATAACCTCACCGGCATATCGGCGACTGTCGTCAGGATCCATGACCGTTGTAAATCGCAACACATTATCCTGCTTGAGATTATCAACTGTTTTTACCGGCAGCTGGATGATATCGGTAAATTGACCATTTTCCTTCGATTGCGGCAACGGAAAGGTTTGCTGTCCAATGCGGACAATAATTCGCTTGCCCCGCTCGTTATCCGCAATAATGAGGTTAATACGCCGGTCAAAATTGTCTTTCGACGTTTTATCAACCGTTAAATCATATTTTTGTTCCAGTATTTCTTCGGCAATGGCTTTGCGGACTGTGCTGTTTTGCGGTTCATATATCCAGCCATGTATCGGTATGTTCCAGACCTTACCCGCCTCGCCCAGCCAGGCACTGGTTCTGAAAAAGACAACAGTTTCATCGCTCTTTATGTCGGAATAGTCTGGATTGGTCAACATCAGCTGGGCGCTTGAACATGCGGCCGTATAAAGTACAACGTATATTAAAATGAAATTAGCTACTCTGGCACTGAACCACATAATTGTTTATCGACTCCCTGTTTATTTTTGGTGTAATACGCTGCGTTTATTACATCCTACAGCGTTATCATGAACTCAGGGCGACAGCCGTCACTGTGTTAATACGCGGATGTGCTCAACGGCGCTACGCCCCAGTGCCGGCAAGTCATAGCCGCCTTCCAGGCACGAGATAATATGGCCGTCGGCAAACTGATCTGCAATGGTTGCTATCTCGTTGGTTACCCAACGATAGCTCTCCTCGGTCAACGCCAGCCCGGCCAGCTCGTCGCGAACGTGGGCATCGAAACCCGCCGAAACGAAAACAAGTTGCGGTTTGAACTCGTGCAGTTTTGGCAGCCAATGCTCGGTTACCGCGGTCTGAAAATCGGCATCCTGGGCCCCCGTTGACAAGGGTACATTCACAATGTTTTTCGCGTCGGTCTCCGCACCGGTATAGGGATAAAACGGATGCTGGAAAGTAGAACAAAACAATACCTGTGAATTATCCTGAAAAATATCTTCCGTGCCGTTGCCGTGGTGAACATCAAAATCCACAATTGCCACTCGTTCCAGTTTGTGCTGATCCAGCGCATAGGCAGCGCCTACCGCCACGTTGTTAAAAAAACAAAAACCCATGGCGCGTTTACGCTCGGCGTGATGGCCGGGAGGACGCACGTTGCAAAATGCATTTTCCACCTTGCCCGATAACAGCAGATCAACGGCCAGTACGGGTGCCCCCGCCGCACGCAAGGCCGCGTTTAACGTGTATTCATTCATGGCGGTATCGGGATCAATCCAGGTCATGTGCCCGGGTTGCGGCGCCCCGTTAAATATACTGTCGATGTACACGGTGTCATGTACCCGTTGCAGTTGTTCACGCTCCGCCAATGGCGCTTCGTAATGGGATAACAATTGGTCGATACCGCTGGCGATCAATTGGTCCTGTATCGCTGAAAGGCGCAGGGGCGATTCCGGGTGTCCTTGCCCCATGTCATGTAGCGCGCAATCGGGGTGTGAAATAATAGCCGTGGTCATATACAAGTTCGTTTACTAACTAATGGACAGGATTGATACCATATACGTTATCACCCTTCGCTGACAACAGGAAATATCCATGGGCCCTCATTATCTCGACCGTTTATTTTCGCCAAAAGCTATCGCTGTATTCGGCGCCAGCACCCGGGAAAATGCCGTGGGTACCCGGCTGTTCCAGAACCTGCTCCAGGCCGAATTCCGCGGTCCGGTCTACCCCATCAATCCCAAATACCAGGAACTGCAGGGGCACCGCTGTTATCCCGATATCGGCTCTATTAACGATCACATTGACCTCGCTGTTATCACCACACCCGCCGCGACAGTTCCTGAAATTATTCATCAATGCGGCGAACATGGCGTGCGCGCCGCTATTGTGATCTCTGCCGGTTTTGCCGAAGCCGGCAGTCATGGTAAACAACTACAAAAGCATCTATTGGAGGAAGCGTCTCGTTATCACATTCGCATCATGGGCCCCAATTGCCTGGGCTTGATTCATACCCGGGTTCATCTCAATGCCACATTCAGCAAAAATATGGCGCAATCCGGTCCCCTGGCACTGGTTTCACAATCAGGCGCCTTGTGCACCGCCATTCTCGACTGGGCCGCGCCGCGCAATATTGGTTTTTCCGCCGTGGTATCTTTGGGCAGTGCCAGCGATATCGACTTTGGCGACGTACTGGATTACCTGGCGATGGACCCCGCGACCCAGAGTATTCTGTTATATATCGAAGGAATCCGAGATGCCCGAAGCTTTATGAGCGGTCTGCGGGCGGCGGCGCGTTTAAAACCTGTTGTGGTAATAAAAGTGGGCCGTCACAGCGAGGGGTCCCGCGCCGCCCTGTCCCATACCGGTTCCCTGGTAGGCGCCGATGATGTGTTTGATGCAGCATTGCAACGCGCCGGCGTGGTGCGCGCCACCACCATCGAACAGCTGTTTTCCGCCGCCCATTTATTGGCGACTCATAACCGTGTTAAAGGTAATCGTCTTGCCATTGTCACCAATGGCGGTGGTCCCGGTGTCATGGCAACGGACCGGGCCATGGATTTGGGGTTAAGCCTGGCATCGTTTGAAGAGAAAACCATCCAGACACTAAACGGGGTACTGCCTACCCATTGGTCCCACAGCAATCCGGTCGACATTCTGGGCGATGCCACGGAACAGCGCTATCACACTGCCGTACGTGCCTGCCTGGAGGACAACACCGTGGACGGGGTGCTCGTCATGTTAACCCCGCAAGCTATGACCAATCCCCTTCAAGCAGCCGAAGCCGTTATCGAGGCGGGACAAAAACGCAACAAGCCGTTACTGGCATGCTGGATGGGGGAACAACAGGTGAAGTCCGCATGGGACTTGTTTACAAAACACAAAGTACCGGTGTTTCCCTCCCCTGAAGCATCGGTGGAAGCGTTTTCCTATCTCGCCAATCATCACCGCAACCAGCAATTGTTGATGCAGGTACCCGGCCCGTTGGCAAAACGCAGCGCGCCGGATGTGGAAGGCGCACAGCTGATCATTGACGGTGCGCTGTCCGAACACCGCACCACCTTAAACCTGCTGGAATCAAAAGCGGTGTTACATGCCTTTGGCATACCGGTTACCCAGTCAATCGAAGCCCATTCCGCCAGTGAGGCACTGGTTGCCGCGGAATCACTGGGATTTCCCATCGCCATGAAAATCAGTGCCGATGCGATTTCCCACAAGTCCGACATCGGCGGCGTACGCCTGAATATTAATGACGCCCATGGTATACGCAACAACTACCAGGAACTGATGCAGTCAGTTCATGCCCAACAACCCGATGCCTCTGTTCGCGGCGTTACCGTGGAAAAAATGTATAAAAATCCCAATGGCCGCGAATTAATTATTGGCGTCATTCGTGATCCCGTATTTGGGCCGGTCATCAGCTTTGGCACTGGCGGTACTGCGGTGGAGGTTTTCCGTGACCGGGCAATCGCAATACCACCACTGAATAGCTATATCGTCAGGGACCTTATCCGCAACACGCGGGTGGCAAAACTATTGGGCAAGTTTCGCAACCTGCCGCCCATTAATATGTATGACCTGGAACAAGTACTACTGCGGGTTTCAGAAATTGTCTGTGAGCTGCCACAGGTTGCCGAACTGGATATCAACCCCATCATGGCCGATGAACAAGGTGTAATAGCGCTGGATGCGCGGCTGGTGGTCAATCATCACACGGCACAAATTAAACCCTATGCCCATATGGCCATTCATCCTTATCCTTCGCAACTGCAAACCCGTTATCAACTGGCCGACGGCACGGATATTACCCTGCGGCCTATTCGCCCGGAGGATGCGGAAATCGAGCACGCCTTTGTCAGGGACCTGTCATCCAAGGCGAAATATTTCCGCTTTATGCAATCCTTGCGTGAACTAACCCCTGAAATGCTGATTCGCTTTACCCAGATCGACTATGACCGGGAAATGGCATTTATTGCGGTGGTAGACCAGCAGGGAAAAGAAGTGGAAATCGGTGTTTCCCGCTATGCTACCAATCCAGATGGTGAAAGCTGCGAATTTGCGTTGGTGGTCGACGATGAATGGCAACACAAGGGTATTGGTACTCGATTAATGAAAACGTTAATGAAAACCGCCCGGGACCGGGGATTCAGGACCATGGAAGGGGAAATCCTGGCGGACAATCATGAGATGTTAAAATTAATGGATATTCTTGAATTCAGCAAAAGCGCATCGGAAGAAGATCCTTATATCATCAAGGCGATCAAAGAGCTTTAATCGGTGCTCACTGTAAAGATGGAGACTGTGGAAGTATTCGAAAATTAAACAAAAAATGTTTATCTGTAGGCTACGTTAAGTGTCGCGAACCTCAATAATCAAGAGGTTACGATACCCTGCATGGTGCGCTTCGTCCCTCAGCAGCACCCTACGGTGGATACTTTCACAGCCTCATGGCGCACGCTATCCCTGTTTGCCTTTGACTTCCTCATACCACAGGTCATGATGTTGCTTGGCCCAGGCTTCGTCCACCTCACCGTTGACCATGCCTTCAAAGGAACCTTCGTTACCGATGGTACCAAGATAGATATGCCCCAGCACAAAGGCACTTAATAACAGTGAGGATATGCCATGCACAATGTTGGCGGATTGCATGGTATAGCGCTCGGTACCCAGGTTTGGCAGTAGCAATATAACCCCGGATATCATTAACGCGATGCCGGCAACGAAAAGTATCCAGAACCACACTTTTTCCCCGGCGTTGACTTTATGCGCGTGCGGATGCTCCCCCTTAACCAGGTAGCCACCGCCGGCCTTGAACCACTCCCAGTCGGTTTTGGTAAAAAAGTTTTCCCGCACCCAGAGCAGCAGCATGACAACCAGCCCAATGACAAACAATAGCGAAAGATAATCATGGGCCAGCTTGGAAATTTCCGCGTAACCGGAAAATCCTTCCAGTCCCATAACCGGGATCAACACCGCCCTTCCGTACATGATGCTTAACCCGGTGATGGCGAGAATGATAAACAGTATCGCCACGTACCAGTGTAACAGACGCTCAAACCCCGTCCATCGCTGCACTTTGCGACCGGTTCGCTCTCCCAGTTTTGCCCTGCCTAAAATGGTGTGAAACGCGGCCAGTGCAATCACAACAAAGCCGATCAGCCAGGCGCCGTAGGTGAGCACCGGGCCATTGCGCAACTCACGCCAGATTTGACCGCCATTTTCAATGAGCTCATTGGTTTCCTGACCCTTAATACTGGTATAACCACTCATACCTTCGCGAACGGACCGCCAGTATTCCGCGCGGGGATTTTTGTTACCGTCAAACGCCGCGTAAACCGATTCCATTCCCAGCGTATACCAGCCCACGATGAACGGCGATACCAACGCCAGCATCGCCAGTAACGTCACCGTCCACACTCGCCAGGATCCTGCTTTCGGCCTGGACGGCGGAACGCCGGTTGTTTGTGATTGAATTTCAGCTGCCATAATCTAGCCGCTCCATTGGTCATCCATCAGTTAAATTCATTTGCGCTATTGGGTGTTGCGATAGTTTCAAACTGCAACGTCAACGGTCGTTTTGATGTTGAACCCGCTGGTCAAGCGCCTCATTGAGTTCGGCACTTCGATTAAGGTTGTCAGCCAGGTAGTCGTCTTTGGACACCCAGGGCTCTTCTATATGTTCTGCGCAACCCACCAGGAATAATAAAAGTAATATCGCAATCGCACATTGTCGTAGTGTTTGAGTCATTTTATCTCTCTAATTAAAATATACCCGTAGTGAATTCTCAACGATCCCTTTGTCCTGTATTGAACCGTTCCTGCAGTTGAGACTGTAATTTCTCATCGCGCAGCTTGTTAACCAGCGGATCGCGCTCACCCTTGTAAACGCCGGGTTCGTAAAGCGTCGCATCGGTGCTTTCGTAACATCCGCTCATTCCCACCAATAACACTGATAACAGGGATAGCAGGACAAAATTCCTGACCTTGAAGGGTCGCTGGTCATGGTTCATCGTGTTGCTCCCGTGGTTTCGAGAAAACCATCCATTGAATAACTTTATTGAATCACTATACGGCTATGAGCCAACGTCGTCGCCATAGGCGGTACCCCACCCCCAGGTTTGGGGCCGGCCGCTGCGCTTCATCACCCGCTCGCGGTAAATATC
This sequence comes from Gammaproteobacteria bacterium, assembly GCA_050117455.1. GTDB lineage: Bacteria > Pseudomonadota > Gammaproteobacteria > SZUA-152 > SZUA-152 > JAKEGK01. The sequence goes on from JASFMT010000067.1 coordinate 6,246, forward strand.
GGCAATTAAATTGCCATCACCTGCCAGCAAGGCTTTGGTGGAGCACATTTCGGCGCACATGGGTAATTTGCCTTCGGCAATGCGGTTCCGGCCGTACTTTTTGTATTCCTCGTCGGAATTATCTTCTTCCGGTCCGCCCGCGCAAAAAGTGCACTTGTCCATCTTGCCGCGCACTGCAAATGCTTCCTGTTGCGGGAACTGCGGCGCTCCAAACGGACAGGCATAAAAACAATAGCCGCAGCCAATACACAAATCCTTGTCATGCAGCACGATGCCATCATCCGTGGTATAGAAACAATCCACCGGGCAAACCGCGGCACAGGGCGCATCGGTACAGTGCATACAGGCGACGGATATGGATTTTTCACCGGGTTCGCCATCCTTAAGCGTCACGACACGTCGCCGGTTTACGCCCCATGGCACTTCGTTTTCGTTCTTACATGCGGTAACACAGCCATTGCACTCAATACAACGGTCGGCATCGCAAAGAAATTTCATACGGGCCATAAAACTTCTCCTTTATCGTCGTCGATTACCCGGGTATCAGTTACGCGGGCCGGATTTCACACAACGTGGCTTTGGTTTCCTGCATTTGTGTTACCGAGTCATAGCCATAAGTGGTTGCCGTATTACAGGCTTCGCCGCGCACATAGGGCGCAGTACCTTCCGGATAGCGGGCCAGTAAATCCTCGCCCTGGAACCAGCCGCCGAAATGAAACGGTGTCCAGATCACACCCCGTCCTACCCGCGGTGTTACCATGGCGACAATTTTAATGCGGCCGCCTTCCGGGCCTTCCAGCCATACCCATTGATTATCACGAATGTTGCGGTCGTTGGCGTCCGCCGGATTAATTTCCACGAACATTTGTTGCTGCAATTCGGCAAGCCATGCGTTGGAACGGGTTTCCTCGCCACCGCCCTCATATTCCACCAGCCGGCCACTGATAAAGATCAACGGAAAATCGCCGGAATAGTCCGTACCCTGTATCGAGGCATAACGGGTGGGTAGACGCCAGAACGCTTTACGGTCATCATAGGTGGCATATTTTTGGACGAGATCGTAGCGCGGTGTGTAAAGCGGTTCGCGATGCACCGGCGTGGAATCGGGAAACTGCCAGACAATACAGCGTGCCTTGGCATTGCCAAAGGGCGCGCAACCGTGCTTAATAGCGACGCGCTGGATACCGCCCGACAGGTCCGTTTTCCAGTTACGTCCTTCCGCGGCTTTCATTTCTTCAGGTTTCAGGTCCTGCCACCAGCCCAGTTGCTTGAGCATGTCCGCGGTAAATTCCGGATAACCGTCCTTGATTTCAGATCCTTCACTGTAGGAATCCTCCGCCAACAACGTTACACCGTCGCGTTCAACACCAAAGCGGGCGCGGAACGTCAGACCGCCGTTTGCCACCGGCTGACTGGGATCGTAAAGAATATGGGTACCGGGGTGTTTCATTTCCGCATTACCCCAGCATGGCCAGGGCAGCCCATAGTATTCACCATCCAGTGGTCCGCCTTCGGCTCGTAAGGTGGTGGTATTAAAGGTGTGCCGGTACTTGGTATGCTCTTTTAACCGCTCGGGACTCTGGCCGGTATAGCCAATGGTCCAGGTGCCGCGGTTAATTTCCCGCAAGGTATCTTCGATGGAAGGTTCATCGCCGTTTACTTTAATGTTTTTAAACATCTGGTCGGCGAATCCCAGTTTCTTCGCGAACAAATACAGAATCACATGATCCGGTTTTGATTCAAACAACGGCTCAATAACTTTTTCGCGCCACTGCAGGGAACGGTTTGACGCTGTCACTGAACCGTAAGTTTCAAACTGGGTACAGGTCGGCAGTAAATAGGTGTTGTTCTTACGTTCACTCATCACCGCCAGGTGCGTCGGAAAAGGATCCGAGATTACCATCAAGTCCACTTTTTCCGCCGCCTTTTGCATGTCTGGTCCCCGGGTCTGACTGTTGACCGCATGACCCTGGAAAAAGATGGCGTGCACATTGGCGCGCTGCGACAAATTCTCCTTGTCTTCCAGTATACCGTCGATCCAGCGCGACACCGGCATGCCTGGTATATTCATGGTATAAGCCTGCTTACCGCCACCGGCGTCATATTGTTGCGAGGTATCGAAGCGGTTGCGCAGCCAATCGTAGTCCACATCCCACACTCGTGCCCAATGCTTCCAGGCACCTTCTGACAGCCCATAATAAGCCGGCAAGGTATGGCAATTGGGACCGACATCCGTTGCCCCCTGCACGTTGTCATGACCGCGGAAAATATTGGCACCGCCGCCGGAAACACCAATGTTGCCCAGCGCCAGCTGCAGTACACAGTAGGCCCGGGTATTGTTGTTACCGGTGTGATGTTGGGTACCCCCCATGCACCAGACAATGGTACCTGGATGGTTATCCGCCATGGTTTTCGCGGCCATGCGCATTTCGTCTTCCGGTACACCGACCACGTCTTCGACGGTTTTGGGATCCCAGTTCTTCACTTCCTTGCGGATTTCATCCAGGCCGTAGACGCGCTGGCTGATATACTCTTTGTCTTCCCAGCCATTTTCAAAAATGTGCCATAACAAGCCCCAGGTAAAACCCACGTCCGTTCCCGGGCGGATGCGAATATACTGGTCCGCATGGGCAGCTGTACGGCTAAAGCGCGGGTCTACCACGATCATCTTGGCGCCGTTTTCCTTGGCACGCAGTATGTGTTGCATGGCCACCGGATGGGCTTCCGCGGCATTACTGCCCACGAACAACATCGCCTTAGAGTTATGCATATCGTTATAGGAGTTGGTCATGGCGCCGTAACCCCAGGTGTTGGCAACACCGGCCACCGTGGTGGAATGGCAAATGCGGGCCTGGTGGTCAATGTTGTTACTGCCCCAGAACGCCGCAAATTTGCGTTGCAGATACGAACCTTCGTTACTGGCCTTGGAAGAACCGGCCATCCACAGCGCATCGGGTCCATATTTCTCCCGAATCTCCAGTAACTGATCGCCGATTTCATTGATAGCGTCATCCCAGGATATTTTTTTCCATTTGCCATCAACCAGCTTCATGGGATACTTGATACGCTTGGCGCCATGGCCGTGCTCACGCACCGATGCACCCTTGGCACAGTGCGCTCCCATGTTAAAGGGTGATTCAAAATCCGGTTCCTGCCCGGTCCAGACACCATTCTGCACTTCAGCAATAACACCGCAGCCCACCGAGCAATGGGTGCAAACACTGCGTTTAACCACGGTTTCAACGTCCGCCTTGGGCATGGTTTCGCTGGCTTTTGCCTCCTGCATCATGGACAGTGGCAACATGTTCGCAAGGGCGGTGCCACCCAGCGCCAGCCCGGAACGCTCAAGAAACTGACGCCGGTCGATGGCCTCCCCCATTAACGATCCGTGACTTCGATTACCCCGGCGCTGGTGCGTTATCGAAACTTCCGGCGAACCATTGGACGCGTCTAACGTTGTACTTGACGTTGTACTTGACGTTGTACTTGACGTTGTACTTGACGTTGTACTTGACGTTGCGTTGCCAGCTTGCTGGGTGGTTTGCTTTTTCCGTAACTTCATGATTCATCCTCCGCCTTGCGCTTCAGACTCTGTGGATCGGGTTTGACCGGAACGACCGGTGTGTTACGCTAATCGTTTCCGTTGTTTATTTCGCTGCGCTATTCATTTAGCTCCGCGCCTTTTCATAGTAGGTGCGGATATGTTCCGTCATGCGATAGCCCGATGGGGTATTTTCCCTGGGGTCGTCCTCGATATTTCGATGAGGCCTGGCGGACTGCAGTACATTCACCGCCAGAACGCCAACTCCCGTTGCACCGCCAAGCACGCCTGCTTTCCTGAGAAAATTCCGGCGCGCTTTACTCGTTTGGTTGGTTTTTTTCATGAACATTTAACTCCTCGCTGACTTTCAAGCTAAAGATGTCTATACGTCGATCATTTAATTGCGTCCTGCTATTCGGCCGCCCATCAGGCCAGATATTTTGCTTCCAGTTCAAAATAATGTTTCCCAAAGTGGGAGACGGCCTGATAAAAACACGCTGAAGGAGCCCTTTCAATGTCCAGGAACAAGCGCTGGGCCCAATTCGCAATATGGTCATGATAAAAAGTACGCTGCTGTGTCTGTGGCGCCTGATTCGCAATCAGCAATGCCATGGTCTCACACAGCGCGGCAATATGATCTTCGGGTTCTTTTACCTCACTGCTGCGCTCGATGCCTAACGCAATGAGATCCCGGCGTAACTTCGCCAACGGTTTATCCATTAAATAGCCGGTTTGGTACCAGGATCCATAAGGAATCACTTCACCGTGCCCAAGCCCCACAAACAACGAATGAAACTCATCATCCACTTGCCGCAAGCTGTTCTGCCGGGCCGCCAGTTTTAACAACTGCCAACTCATGGTCATATCGTCAGCAATATCAGATGGATCCGGTAACTCAGCCAACAGGCTCAGCAAAGATTCATCCGCCGGCCGATACAACAAGTTTGCCATTAAGCTGTAGGCGTTAAATCTTAGCTGTTCCGCCGTGGGAAGACCGGATTGTCCGGGTGAATACTTATCTGTCACGGCTTCGGATTGCGCTTGCTGCATATTTTTTGGCTCCGCTTATGTTGTTGATATCGCAATCGATATGCCATTTAATTGGGAAAAATAATAACCAATAATGACCAAATTACCGCGACTATTTATTTTTGCCCGCAATTTGCTCGATCTATGAGACAAACTGTCGGGCAGCACCTGAACAAAGGGACAGTTTGACTAACAAGGACCTCGCTGTCAGGCAGCCGACACTCATTTGTGCGCCCTGCCCTCTATCCCGAAACCTAATGAAGCTTTTCATTGGTCGTGTACATATGTTCAACGCGGCAGTTGTCGCACATCTTTAGCCGGGATAATGCTTCCTCGTTGTTAAACATCCAGTGACCTGCCAGTTTCTCTACCATATGGTCGATCATGCGGCGCGTGGTAAACGGTTTACCGCAACTGATACAGGCAAAGGGCTCTTCTTCGTTAAGGTTACGCGGCAGCTTGCGCTGCGTAGCACTGAATACAAAGCGCTGTTCCAATGTAATGGCCCGTTCCGGACAACTTTGCTCGCACAGGCCACACTGAACGCAATTGTCTTCGATAAAGTTTAATTGTGGTTTTTCGCCACCCGCCTGCAGCGCCTGCACTGGACATACCGACGCACAGGCCATGCACAATGTACAAAGGTCTTTATCCACGTGTACCTGACCAAAGGGTGCTGTTTCCGGTAAGGGTAAAATACGCTGCGGATCCGGCGCGTGCTGATTCAAATGTTCCAGGGAGCGATAAATCATGGAACGCTTGTCCTTGAACAACATATAGCTTGCCGGTTTCGGCAATTGTGCATGCTGATTTACCGTGCCGCTCGCAACTAACGACGGCAATGTCTCCAGCGAACTCAAAACAATACATTCGTGGCCGTAACCCATGGCATGGAGAAACAGATTGGCCAATGCGGATTGTCGCCGCAACGCATCGG
>JASFMT010000068.1:0-11670 GCA_050117455.1 Gammaproteobacteria bacterium
TTCGTGAATGGCTTCCGGTGCCGCTCGTCCTGCGACGGCGGCGCTGCCGGGCATGGAAATGCCCTGCCCGGTAAAAGTCATCTCTTCGCCAATAAACGCCGTGACATGGGTACGAACCCTGGCGTTGTTCACGGTGACCGGCATATTAAAATAACGTTCAAGATCCTTCAGAACGTGCGCGGTCTCCACACCGGCAAGCACACCCAGCCGGCCGTCGAATTTCCCCGCATCGTTAACCGTATCAATATGTGAGCCATGGCCAATAGAGCTGCGGGTGAAATCCCGTGGCGATTTTTCACCACGGCGGATAACGTCAACCGATTCGTCGTCCAGCAACAACCCATGCAGGTTACCCGCCCGATCGATGAATACCGTTAAGCCGGCCAGGTTCATCTGCCGGATGGTTTCAACCGTTGCCGCCAGAAACCCACGATTTAAGGCGCGCGCATCGATACGGCCATCATCCTCCAGGGAGGCCTGGCCCAGCCAGTCAATGCGACGGCGCAGCCGAACACCGATACCCCGCATGGGTTGTAGGTCCTGAAAGCTCTGTAAATGGTCAAGAATGCGATCACCTGATTGAATCGTTTCGGACAGCGCTGTTAATGATTTGTAATACACAAATATCATGGCGGCATCAGCCAACGGTTCCAGCTGATAAGCCGACCATTGCGCATCCTTTGTCACAATTCGCCGCACGTCACTGTCTTCCGTTATTTGACGCAGTTCCGCCACGATGGCGGAGGCATCACCGGACCGCGTTTCCCGTGCATGAATCAGGCGTTTCTTAACTGCCGGCACGCCGTCACCTCGGCCGGTATCGTACTCCTGACCCATGAAATGGTCCTTGTCTTCCTGGGTACCGTCTTCGCTCACCTTTATATTATTGGCATACGTCCACGTTTGCGGATCGCCCAGTGAACCGGGCTCTGCCCCAGTGAGGTTGCGCACCAGTTCGGCGTGTTCCATGACAGAAAGATCAACAAGCGACCGGTCCTTACCGACGTGTTGTTGAACTTCCTGCTGCTGATCATCTGTCAAATGGGCCTCGTCCAGCCGGAATCGGGCGAGCAATGGTGCCTGAAATAACAGCGCCTGGGGCGCATGCAGCAATTCGCGTACGTGTGGTACGTCAAAAAATTCCGTGCGATGCAAGCTCGGATCGATCACACGATCCACCGATCGGCAGTTTTTGTCGTCCCAGAACGTAACAACGGTGTAGATGTGGGATCTGGCGGTGACGAACTGCACCTGTGGCGCATGACGCAGCAGAAAAGTTCCAGCCTGGACACAATGCTCATCGAGCAGCCTGGCTTCCGGACAGGTTTGTTCCAGCATGTCACGTAATCGCGGGTCGGAGGTATTGCCCAGCTCATACAATGGATTGTCCGCAATCAGCGCGTGCTCGCGCTTTTTATAATCTGTTTGCGCCACTGCAGCAGGCGACATGTCCCGTTCGAGAATCATGCCGCGCGCGATTGCATAGGGTGGTATTTGCAGTTCCAGCAATTTCTCGATAATCAGGCTGGCTTTTTTACCACAACCGTACTCTGTCACCGAATACGGCAACGCCAGATACGCCAGCACAATCTGCATGATTGCAGGTTGCTCGCGTAATAAAGGAAGACCCGTAGTTGCATCGCAACGTATTTTAACCGGCAGAGTCTCGGGGCTGGAACCAAATACCAGCATTAGTTGCTACTCCGGATGATAACGTTAATGAATCAATAGGTATCAGTATCACACAATTCGTGTATGCTACCTTTTAGTCTAGTCAAAGGATGAATGCTGATCTACCGGTTTTATGGGGCTAATTGACGTGTCACCGGTTATTTCCACTGCAACTGCACATTTAAAGGCTAATTATCATTGATATACTGCAATCCATCAGCCGCTATAAATCGGATAAAACGACACCCAGGATGGATATGTGTGTTACTGTTATTTGCACTAAAAACAAATGTTATCACCAACGGTAAGCGCTGGCTTTTTTACCCATAATGTTAAATGCAAACACCTCGCTGGCAGGTGACCGGGCAAACCCGTAACAAACATGCAACGGTAACAAATGCTCTTGCCGGGGATGACAATAGCGCGCGCCCGGTGCCTGATCCCAATGAAGCAACCTTTGCCGGCGCTCTTCTTCAGTAATGCTTTCGCTGGAGCAGGTTTCCATCAGCCAGTGCTCAAAAGACTCATTCATCGCCTGCTGTTCATTAGTTGCAGTGGAAAAGAACGCTCTCATATTGTGAAAGGAAAAACCGGAACCCAGTATCAATACGTTATCACCAGTTAACGCACTGAGGCATTCACCCATCCTGACATGTTGTTCGGGGTTCAGACCGCGGATAAGCGACAACTGCACGCACGGTATATCTGCCTCGGGATACATGATTTTCAGCGGCACAAACAAACCGTGGTCAAACCCCCTCTGCTCATCCAGTGCCGCATCAAACCCTCCTTCCTTTAACAGGTTAACGATTTCACGGGCAAGAACCGGATGACCGAGCGCGGGATATTGAATGTGGTACGACTCTTCCGGGAAGCCGAAATAATCGTAAACCAGTGGCGGATTTGCAGCGGCCGTCACGCTAGGCCGACTCGCTTCCCAATGGGCACTGACTACAACGATAGCCGACGGTTTTGGTAAACGTGTCACTGCCCGTTGTAATACTTCCACCATTTCATGATGCGCAGCATCACCCAGCAAGGGCAACGGCCCGCCACCGTGAGAAATAAACAGTGCGGTATTAACCGGTTTGCCTGTCATACCGTGTATCGTTGCATAATTTCAATTTCCCATCATGGCGCTTTTCAGGTCACTATCGGCCGGGGAATCTCCCAGCCAGACTTTCAGCAGGGCAATGTTGAAATCCTGGCCTTCGATAGTTCCCAACGGTTTCTCATTGATGACCAGCTTCGTGCCCTTGTCCGGAACATAGTCCATGTAGACTTCATCGCCTTCTTTTAAATCGGGAAACAAACTGTTAAATTTGTCCAGCCGTGCCTGTAATGATGCCAGTTGCTCGCTGGTGTTGTTATCTTTAAATCCTTCCGTCCAGCCATCGGTAATTTTTTCTTTTTCCAGTTCTTTATACAGTATATGCATGCCAACACGCTTTGGTCCGGGATCGTTCAGTACTTTATCAATTTCATGGGTTGATGATGTCAGGTATAAAGATCCCACATAAATCTTAAAGAAAAATTTGGTTCGCAATCCTGCACCATTGAGGAACAATATCGCGCCATCTTTACGTACTACTGTTTCTGGAACCATGACACCTTCCACCTCTTCGGCCAGCGCCGGTGCCGCCAAAAACAATAACCCGATAATCAGTATTACAAATCGTTTTTTCATTTTTACGTTGATCCTTTTCTCTAATTAACGACCGCTTTAAAAAGCTACGTCAAAGCCTACCTGGCAATGCCTCGATGTCAAATTACTGTGCTTAACGGTCGCACAGCATACCCATTATATATGTACTTTAAACCCAAAAAATCACCGCCAGATCAAACCATAACCCCTAAAATATTTATAAATAACAATAAGTTAATAATAACGCGCGCATTATGTTATCGCAACAGGTTAATTCAGGTACTGATTTGACGTCGCAAAGCCAAACTAAGTTGCGTTAACTTGATTTAGCTCGGTTAATTGTCGGTTATTTATAGTAATAATAGTTTTTGAATCGATTCACGGCGGCAACACTCATCACACTTTGCAGTCGTGGGAAGTATCACTTTATCAAGCAGGTAAATCTGTAAATGCTGGATAGGACAAAATCGGCATCCATTAACGTCGCTGCCCCGGCGAAACACTTCAAAGGCGCTAATCGATTACGCATTGCCCTTGTGGGAATGCCTAACAGCGGTAAACAAACGTTGTTTAACGCTGTTGCCAGTACGTCGGTGCATACCGGCGAACTCGTTGATACGCAGTGCAATTACCGCGAATGCCGGGTACAGGTCGGCCATGACGAGGCTGACGTTATTGTTCTACCCAGCCTGACCACCTTGCAACGACTGCAACACGACGATTTGGTGTGCCTTAAATATCTTTTATGGGGTAATCAACGGCCGGCCGTGTCCGCCCATGAGAACGGGGATCCCCCCGCGCCTTATGCGCCACCCAATGTCATCATCCAGGTGGTGGATGCTACCGCCCTTGAAAGTCACCTCGAACTGACCCTGGAACTAACCCAGTTGGGTAAACCGCTGGTGATCGCATTGAACATGATGGATCAGGCCAGTGACAAAGGCATGCATATTAACATCAAAGGCCTAAGTAAAATGCTGGGAGTCCCTGTAGTACCCACCACCGCGGTGATGGGAAACGGCATCCAGGATTTGTTCGATATTGCTGTTGACACGGTACGCCATACCACCCGCCCTACGGCGCAATTGCCTAGTCATCATATCCAGGAAGCGTTGCTGCCGCTTAGCCAGGCATTAGACCGTTCAGAGATTCATGAGGCATTCCAGGTGTCCCATGAGTTCTTACTCAATCAATTTGCCGCTCGCGAGATTTATTTCGTTCATGAAATCAAACAACACTTTCCTGACCAGGCGCGGCATTTGCTGGAACTTCGGGAAAACGCGGAACAGTGCTTACCGCGGCCACTTGATGAAGAATTGCACGCGGATCGTCATCATCGCGCCGCGTCAATCTATGAAGCCGTTACGCGCTTCGGCGCCTCCCATAAAGGTGGCGGTTGGACGTATTGGCTGGATGAGTTGTTTCTCCATCCTCGGTGGGGCCTGCTGGGCAGCTTGCTGGTGTTTGCCGCTGTTTTGTTCGTAGTATTTGAAGTCAGTGCCTGGCTGGATTCCATCACGGCAGCGCAATTAGTCGATTGGGCGGCCGCCTGGCAACCCACGACAACAACCGGTGTTGTCGGCCGCGCGGTGCTCGATGGCTTAATCGGGCTGGTGGGTATCGTCCTGCCCTATATGATTCCGTTGGTCATGTTACTGGTCGCCCTGGAGGAATCCGGCATCATGCACCGCATAGCGTTTGTGGTGGACCGCTGGTTTCATCATCTTGGGTTGCACGGAGCCGTTGCCGTACCGTTTTTACTGGGACTGGGATGCAACGTCCCGGCATTATCCGCCACCGCGGCCGCCACCAAAGGCCGGGAACGCGTGATCGCATCGGTGCTGGTAACCTTTGTTCCCTGTTCAGCGCGTTCGGCCGTTATCCTGGCGCTGGCGGGAAAATACCTGGGCGGGCTGGGCATCTTCGCCATATTCATGACAGCGCTGTTGGTGATTGCCCTGGTTGGCCATCTGCTTAGCCGTTATTTCAGGGAAAGCCGGCCCGGCCAGATCCAGCAGATCCCTCCCTACGCAATGCCACAATGGCGTTCACTGTTTCGCAAAGCGTGGTTCCGCACCCGTGACATTCTGACCATTGTCACCCCGTTGCTGGTGATCGGCAGCGTGATACTGGCATTGCTGGGTCACTTTGGCGCCGATAAGGTAATCAATACGCTACTGACTCCCATCACATCCTGGTGGCTGGGGCTGCCTGTGGTATTAGGGGTTCCCATATTGTTCGGCATACTGCGCAAGGAGCTGTCGTTACTCATGGTCTTCCAGGCCCTCGGCACGTTTGAAGTGGGCCAGTTTATGGACTGGGTTCAAATCATGACGTTTCTTATTTTTCTGACGTTTTATTTTCCCTGTGTCTCCACCTTTGCGGTCATGTTAAAAACCATTGGCTACCGCTACGCGCTGCTCTCTGTCGCCATATCGGTAACCGCGGCATTGTTTGTCAGCGGCATCATACGTGCGCTGCTGGAAACCGCGCGGTACGTCATGTAATTTATGGGACAATGCAAGCTAAGTAAAATAACACTGTCTTCATTTTATAAGAGCATATTCGAGTTTATATAAAATTAAGGTAATAGCTTAATGCGCTGGATTCGTATCGATATTGCCAATTGTTAAAAACCGATCCGTGTTTAAACCGGTAATACAGGGTTTTTTGATTGCGGGCACCGGAACTGTCATCCAGCTTATACTTCACCTTAATGATGACGTCCTTCGACGACGAAAAATCAAACAACGCGTAGCTGGCCTGAACGGACTCAATATTCAATTTAGCCGTTGTGATGGATTTGGCCACTTCGCCGATCTCACTGACGTTGCCGGATTCCATCACCGCCTTTAACCGCTCTGCCTCGCCCGGATAATAATCCGACATCAGCAACACTTTCAGTTCCTGCATTAATTCTTCATCATGGGTCATATCATTAAACGTCGCCAGCCTTACGCCCATAATACCCACCACTACCAAAATAGCGCCAACGGCTTTCCAACCCGTCAACTTGAACTCAACTTCTGCCATGGAACACCCTTTCCATATTGATTTGGTTAAATTACAAACAAACAGTTTCAATCAACAATCGAACAGCGCGTGCAGCTGCACTTATACACTCAAAAGACATGTTTTTGAGCAAGAACTATACCGATTCAATTTTCCGGGATGGATGAACGCCAGTGCGGGTAATTTAAAGCTCCGACAGGTATTGCGGAACCAGGTTAGCGGGGGTATCTACTTTTCGCGTAAAAATCGGTGGCCTAACGCTTAATCAATTGGCGGGTGAAAGTGACGGAATATTTGCACCTTTTGCAACAATGACGACATTTTTGACGATCCAGGTTTATTTGTTTATGCGACCTTGTTACCCGTAATAGTGTAAACAAGCGGGAGATCCTGCCCCTTATGACTAAGGTAAAACCTTCCCGGTTCACGTTCAACCATGTGTTCGAAGCAATTGTACGGGCTGAATGGATACTCATTGACGTAACGTATTTCAATATCCACTTTGATCAAAGCGTTAATAACCCGCGACAATGGGTGAGCCCAGGTCGCTAAAGTCGTACGGGTATCGGTACTGTTTTCAGTGTAGCTTCCTACATACTCAATATCAGGTTCGTCACTGCCAAAATAAGCATAACCGGAGATAAGATCATATACAGGGTGAAACTCCGCCATGTAGAATGTTCCGCCAGGCCCTAGATTTGACGATACAACTTTGGCCCACTTATTTAAATCTGGTAGCCAGCAGATACTGCCATAAGAGGTAAAAACTATATCGAACGGCTGTGGAACATCTCGTTTAAAACTGTAAACATCCGTACAGACAAACTTCGCATCCAGTCCGGACTGCTCATTGAGATACTGCGCTTTTTCGATTGCGACGGGTGATATATCTACACCTGTACATTTTGCACCGAGCCGCGCCCAGGATAAAGTATCAAGCCCAAAGTGACATTGAAGGTGCAGCAAACTGCGCCCAGCGACACCGGTAAGTTCGGCGAGTTCTATCTCCCGCAGTGATGTTTCACCATCGAGAAATCCGGGAACATTATAGAACTCAGACTCAAAATGAGCCGTTGCACGCTGATCCCATCCTTCACGGTTCATTTCGAAGTAACTCATTTTTACCACGCTGGAAGTCAAGTCGCATTACAGTTTGATTAACGAGATCCGGTCCCTGTTTCGTTATCCATTTTTTTATGCATTTTTCAATTGGTATTTAACATATGGACCTTCTGGTCCTTCTGCCAATGTTTCTGCACGCCAGCCATTTTTTTCATAGAATGCGCATGCCCTCTCGTTTGCTTTCAAACATTTCAAGCTAAGCGGAAGTCCATGTCGCCTTACGCACTCTTCAATGAGAGCTTTTCCCAATCCTTCATTCTGGAATTCAGGCAAGATGTACAGATGGTGAATAAAGTTTTCCTGCTCCCAGATCGATAAAAAGCCAGCTCTACTGTTATTTACGCTAACCACGTAAATTCGCTCTCCCTTGATGTCTTTTAAAAAGTATTCCAGGTCCGTATTCCGGTTTTCAAATCCAGTTGTTGATGATCTTGCTTCATTAAATATGTGCAGCAAACCATTAACTTCATCAGTTCTTGCTTCATTGATTTTTAATTTATGCATAACCCCGCAATTAACATGCAAAAAAATGCGCCAGCATTTTTTGAGTCTGTGGTTAAAGTGCTTTGTTATGTGTTTATCTAACTTCAAAGTTTTTTGGTTTTGAACCATCCCAACGCCCGGTACCAATGAATAAGTCATCTAAATAGGTGTACCAACACGCATCTGGCCCCATTGACCCATGAATATCTTTCTTGATTATCCCCCAAGGTGCATTTGGGCCAAAGCCCTTATTACAAAATGCAAATACATAATTATCGTTTTTTGGTTCCGCTATGATCCAACATTGATATTTTGTATTTTCTGCGTAGTCCCATTCTCTCAATTCCATGTATGGATTAACTACGATCGCCCGAAGTGCAAGTTGCCTGTCATTATCGCTTATAGCTGATATCTGCTCTTCCACTAGTTTTTGAACTGATTCACTATTCATTTGCTTTTCACACAACAAATTGTTTATACAGAATGTAGTCACATATAAACTATCTTTCACATGTAACCAATATTTTAGCTGATTTTGTCCATATATGACATTAGGTAGTTGTGGAAAACTGTTTACCTATAGATGATTCGCGTTATGAGTAACCCATTGGTCGTCTTTCCGAAACTGGCCTGAACACAGAACTGGCTGGTGCTCAAGCCAGATTCGGATCCTCCGCAGCAATGGGTAGCGCGATTCGCCGGGTTCAGCTATCAGTCGGCGACTGCCATTGTGTTTGAATACAGGTTTTCCGGGTACAGCTCGTTATATAATTCCCAGAAATAGTATGCCCCCAGGATAAGCCCCTGGCAGATTTCCCGCCGTTTCAGTTCAACCGGCCAGTATTCCCGGCACACGTCAAACAATACTCTCGAGTGTTCGATGTCCAGGGTTTCATGAACTTCGTAGTGGCGCTGGCTACCGGGTTTTGCCCAGCCCTGGGCGGCAATATGTTGGGCGACAACGTTGCTGATGGTGATAAATACGTATTCGATAATGCCCAGCATGGCGGCGCCGGCTTCCGGGGAGTTGGTTAGACAATAATTACGCACGGACTGGTTAAAGGCATGAACGCCCGGTGGGCAGGTGGTATCAACCTCTTCCCTTGGGATACCGAGCAAGGTAATAAACTCCGTAATGGTATCCTTGTGTGTTAGTTTGTCATCAATAAGGCCGTGTTCTTCGGCGACATTTTCCGCCACTTTTACCCGCCGTTCCAGTTCGGGTATTTTTGCCACGGTTGCCGCAAGTGCGCAGGAAAATCCTTCCACGGCGTAACGAAATGGTATTTGTGAACGGGCGAACGATTCCTTATCCGTGGTATGCATCCACGTAAAATACCTGTGTTTTGCGAAATCATATTCTCTGGCCACATGTTGATAGGCGTTTTCCAATGTATCGAAACGTGCAACATCCTCGACCGCGATGTCGCCCGGTATATAGTGTTTATTCTGATTTTGGTTTTCCGATGTGGGCTGCATTACGTTCTCCTCGTGTTTTGCAACATGGGTTGATATGCGTAAAACAAGCTAACAACTGGTGGTAAAGCTGTCGCCCGGACTAACGCCCCCGCGCGATTGGTGACACTTTGAACTTCTTTGGTTACTGCCTGGTTACTACATGGTTACTGCTGGAAAGGATGATTAAGCCTCTGCTGATTACAATCTCAACAGGAGGGTTAACTTAGACACAAAGCAACACAAGGCAATTTTATTAACATTACCCTGGTTACAGCGTTTGTTATTTAGTACTAAGAGATAGTCATCGATACAGGACTCACTCGTTTATTTTCTTATTATTGTGATGGGTGGAAAAGTTATTTTGCTTCTAGCAAATTATTTTCGATATCTTTAAAAACCCGTTTTAACGGTGCATCTTCATTGGTGATACGCATCCATACTATCGCACCTTCGATAAATATAATAGCGTTTGTCGCCAGCACGCCAGCCATGTACGGCGTGTGGTAGGCCTTGAAAATCTTAATATAGGTTTGTTTCCAGTCCTGGAAAATATCGTTCATGATCGCTTTGGCTTCTTCGCAAATCATTTCGCTTTCCATGCCCATAACACCGATCAAACAACCTTTATTATCGAGAAAATAGGCCTTCAGTAATTTGTTGATTTCTTTGAGGCGCTGCTCTTCGTCAATTTCCTGGTTGTCGGCGATGGAAAACACATGCTGGCGCAACTGATCCTGCAAACTTTCCAGAATATAAAGGAGGATTTTTTCCTTGCTGTCAAAATGATGGTACAGGCTCCCTTTTAAGACACCACATGCCTTACCGATTTCCGACATGGAGGTCGCGGAATAACCGCGCTTTACAATCAGCCGAATGGCGGATTCAGCAATCTGTTCCTGGGAAACTTTTTTTACTGCCATGGAATAATACCTACCTATCGTTTGGTTTAATATAGATGCAATTGACCGCAATATCAAGTTCAAACAACGGAGACCGCGAATTGTACGTCATACCTCGTATTGCATTAATGGTTTTATGATCCGGTACCGTTCAGCCGTACCTAAACTCGTACAAAACGATATTTTTACCGTGAAATGCTGCAGTTATTATCATTAACTGAAACTTACACTAAACAGGTGGAATATTAGCTCATTGTTAATCGTTGTCAGCGCTGTTGGTGGCGGCGAACCGGTATCGATTAAGGCCGCCCTTATCGCCTTTTTACAATCGTCACAGCGTCGCTGCTTTATTTTTGTGCTCCCAGATTTTTCTCCACGATATGTGTTTCCATACCGTCGATACTATAGGCATTTTTTTGTTGCCAATATTCGCTAATACCGTCCGGACCCTTTTTTAATGCCCATTGATCCAGTTGATCACGTTCGGCGACAAAATCAAAATACGGTACCCCGAACCCACAGGAAGTTTGCACCAGGTCGATGGTTAAATCAAAAATTTGCCGGGCTCCCGGCATGGGTTCAAAAAGCCCCGACAATTCCCGCCATTGTGGATCAGTTTGATGCACCACGGTTGCTTGACCGTAGACACGTAAAATCATGGGGTTACCTTCAAATGCACAAAACATGAGCGTCATCCGGTTTTGTTGCTGAACGTGAGCGGCCGTTTCATTACCGCTACCGGTCAGGTTCAGCCAGATGATGCGGTTGACATCGATGACGCGAAGAGAATCCAGACCTTTTGGCGAGATATTGACGCGGCCGGTTTCTGCCGCGGTGCCGACGAAGAACAGTTTTTGCTGTTTAATAAATTCCACCAGCTTGTCCGTTAATACCGTGTATTGTTTGCCCATAATTATAATTCCCGTGATCAACGCAGGTTTTCGAGCCGCAAAGCGGCGCATGTCCAATATTACTTCATTGGAATTCTCATCGCCAGCAGGCCGATATACCGCCATGTGATTCATCATTGAGTGAGATCACTTTACGTTGATCATTGGTTCAGAGTGTTACTTCAGTAGATATAGCCTGAATCTCAACGAGAACCACGATTCGACCAGACTGGATAACGAAGGCCTTCCAGCCACTGTACACCCCAAAAAGGACGAAGTAACAAATCATAGTGACGCGGTGCTATTCCCTGCTATGCGCTACCTACGGACCTGGCGAAAACGCTTTGAACCCCGAGCACTACCGACAAATGCATTTGCATGCATCCCATTTGAGTCAACCGATTCAAGTTGCCGCGCTTCGCCCGAAGCTGCATCATTTAATCAAGGCCACAGGTTTTCCCCAAAACCTGCTTCGCCTGGGTTATCCAGC
>JASFMT010000069.1:0-11665 GCA_050117455.1 Gammaproteobacteria bacterium
AAGCTGGGTCATTCCTTTAATTATATGGCGGATAACGTTAACGCGATAACGCTAAGGGAACACGATACGGCAGAGGACTTGCGTCATAAAGTGGATCATTTGCTTCACGTGGTAAACAAAGTTGCTGAAGGAGATTTTTCCTCGCGCATCGACATTTCCGGTGACGATGCCATGGGGGAACTGGCCACCGGGTTGCAGGACATGATCGACTATATCAACAAATCCATTGAAGAAAAACACGAAGCTGTTGAAGAACTGGGACGCAAAGTGGATGAAATCCTGCACGTGGTGACCCGGGCCGCCGAGGGTGATTTGACCGGATCGGTTACCATCGACGGCGATGATGCCATCAGTAAACTGGCACGCGGCGTTCAATTGATGGTGGCAAACTTAAACGCCCTGGTCTCACAGGTGCAGCGCTCGGGGATACAGGTGACATCATCGGCCACCGAAATTGCAGCGACGGCCAAGCAACAGGAAGCCACCATTGGCGAGCAAGCCAAAACCACTAACGAAATTGCCGCTACCGCAACCCAGATATCCGCTACTACCAAGGAACTGGTGAACACTATCGACGAAGTCGCCGGTGTGGCGGACCGTACCCGTCAGTCCGCCTCCGACGGCTATGGCGAACTGGAACGCATGGAAACCACTATGCAACAAATCGTGGAAGCGGCCGGTTCCATTGGCCAGAAATTCGAAGTCCTCAACGAGAAAGCACTTAATATAAATAGCGTTGTCACAACCATTACCAAGATCGCCGACCAGACCAACCTGTTGTCATTGAACGCCGCTATTGAAGCGGAAAAAGCCGGTGAATACGGTTTGGGATTCGCCGTGGTGGCTACCGAGATTCGCCGCCTGGCGGACCAGACCGCCGTGGCCACCCTGGATATCGAACAAATGGTGAAGGAAATGCAGTCGGCGGTTTCCTCCGGTGTCTTAAGTATGGAAAAATTTTCTGATCAGGTGCGTCGCAGTGTGGAGGACGTTAACCAGGTGGCTTCGCAATTGGCGCAGATTATCGAAGAAGTCCAGAATTTTACGCCGCGGTTTGAAACAGTGCAGCAGGGTATGCACTTTCAGTCGCAGGGTGCGAGCCAGATTAAACAGGCTATGTTACAGCTCAGTGAATCGGCGCAGCAGGCGGTGGTTTCCATCAAGCAGTCCAATTCGGCCATTGACTCTTTGAACGATGCGGCCCATGCGCTGCAAAACGGTGTTAGCAAGTTCAGAGTCAGTAAATCACTGGTCAATTGATATTTAAGATATGTGCCCGATGATCACGGCAGAACGGAAATCGAAACTGTATATACAGTTTTATATTGATGACAATCGTTTTGCGTTGCCGGCTGGCGATGTCATCGCTGTTTCACCCGTAGTGTCTCTGCACGATGTGCCGCACGCTCCCGAATACGTGGCGGGAATTTTCAATTACCGTGGAACACCCGTTCCGGTGATCGACATGACAGCCCTGATGGCTAAGCATAAAACTCATAATAGATTAAGTACGCGGATCGTATTAATACAGATTACCACCACGAAAAATCAGCAACGGACCATTGGGTTGCTGGCGGAAAAAGTGACCGAGGTAATGCGAATTGATGAGTCACAATTTCATGACCCGGGCTTAAAGAACAAAAAGACCAAATACCTGGGTGATGTGATGACCGACAGCCGCGGTATATTACAGCGGCTAAAAATCACTGAAATCCTGCCCAAAAGCGCGCAGGACATGTTGTTTAACTAGCGAAAGCGGAAGACTGGAAAAAACGAATGCCCATTTCCCCTATAAAAAATTTGCTGCAACAGAAGATTGGCCTCAATGCCTCATCTATTGGTGATTCCAGTATCGATCGGGCGATTCGACACCGGCTGGCATTCAACAAACTGGAAAGCATCAAAGACTATTACGAGATGTTGCTGGCGGACGCTACCGAATTGGGCGAATTGGTGGAAGAGGTGGTAGTTCCCGAAACCTGGTTTTTCCGTAATAACGCGCCCTTTGAAGCGTTCCAGGAGTACATTACAAAAACCCTGGCTCCAAAAGTTGGCAAAGAAGACAGAATACGTGTGCTTAGCATACCGTGCTCCAGTGGCGAAGAGCCTTACTCCGTTGCTATCAGTTTGCACCGTGCCGGTATACCGCTGGATAAAATTGAGATTGACGCGGTTGATATCAGTAAACGGGCCTTGGTAAAAGCCAAGCGCGCAATCTACGGCAAGAATTCCTTTCGAGGCATCGACGAAGCGATTCAGGAAAAATACTTTGTAAAAGGCGGTGCCGGTTATCGGCTTATTGAGGAAGTCAGGGGTGCCGTGAATTTCCGCCAGGGAAATTTTCTGGTGGGTTCGCTCAGTCCGCAACCTGATTATTACGATGCGATCTTTTGCCGAAACTTGTTGATTTATTTTGATCGGGCAACACAAAAAGCGGCACTGGAAAAACTGCACCGCGCATTGAAAGAACGCGGGGTGTTATTCGTGGGCCATGCGGAAACTTCCCAGGTCACGCGCGACTTATTTGTACAACTTTATTCCGCCCGCTCCTTTGGATATATGAAAGTCGATGAAGAGCAGCGCCGCCAGAATAAACGGGATACAGGGTTACCCGACAAGGTTCCTGATCAGTGGCAATCAGTTTTCGATCAGCTGGCTAAACTCACCTCCAGTGAGAAAACGCCGCGCAAGCCCGTTGTCCCTGCGAAAGCATTGAAGCCGCTAAAGTCGCCCAGTGACGACAATGTTGCGCCGAAGATATCACTGATCAGCGTGGAGCGTCTGGCCAATAAAGGCAAATATGTTGAAGCAATTGATTTGTGCCTGTTATTCCTGAAACAAAATCCGGAATCCGCGCAAGCCTACTATCTGTTGGGGTTAGTCAAAGATCTGAACGGCGATAGTCAGGAGGCGGACAATTGCCTGCGCAAGGCCATTTATCTTAATCCTAATCATGAACAGGCATTGGTGCTTGCCGGTCTGTTGGCTGAAAAACGCGGAGATCTGGAAGCGGCAATGTCCTACAAACGTCGCGCCAGACGCGTGGCGGATCGCAACGTGGATCATCCCAGTGTTGCCTGAATTACCACCCGTGGTAGATTTTGGCCGCCGCGAAAGCGGCCTGTTCGTTGCGTTGCTCACCATTGCTTAATGCAGGATCGCCGGTATGTCCGAAATTGATAGCCCGACGTATGTCAGTTGCTGGAATACCATCGGTATTTGGGGTAACCAGGCTCCGCGTTGCGACAAACTAAAAGATGTCATCCATTGTCGTAATTGTCACGTGTATTGGGACGCCGGCCGCCAGGTGTTCGAGAAGAATATACCCGATGGTTATCTGGAGCAGTGGACGCAGGCTCTTGCCAATAAACCGGAAACCCAATCCAAAGTAACGCATTCCATTATCTATTTTCGTCTTGGCGATGAATGGTTTTCCCTGGCGACCAAGGTGTTTGTGGAAGTGGCGCAAGCCAGGTCAATTCACCGCATACCTCACCAAAGCGGCAGCCTGATTTTGGGTGTCGTTAACGTAAGCGGGGCGGTGCGCTTGTGTTTTTCGCTGGCGCACTTGTTGGGCGTTAACACCGATGGCGCGCAGCAACCGTCGCCTTTGCATGGGGTTTACCAACGATACCTTGCGATAAAGGTTAATGATGCCGGCTATGTATTCCCGGTGGATGAAGTTGGCGGGGTATATCGTTATGACCCGCAGGATCTAAAACAGGTGCCGGTCACGGTGGAGCCCCGCAAAGCCGAGCTTTTACTCGGCGTGCTGGATATTAAAGGTAACAACGTCGCTTGTATAGATGCGGCCAGACTGGGACAGGTGTTCGAAGGGATGTCAGGTGAGTAACGGCTCAGGAAGCGGTACGGATTACAGCAGTCTTTCCATGCACGATCTTTTTCGCATGGAAGCGGAAAACCAGACGGCGATTCTGGCCCAGGGCCTGCTCGACCTGGAAAAAGATGCCATGTCCAGCGACAAGCTGGAAACACTCATGCGGGCTTCTCATTCGGTAAAAGGTGCCGCGCGTATCGTGGGTATCGATGCCGTGGTTGGCCTGGCCCATGAACTGGAAGACTGTTTTGTAGCCGCGCAACGCCGGGAACTGCAACTGACCAGCGACCATATCGATCTGTTCCTGCAAGTGGTGGATACGATTGTGCAGATCGCCCATCTTGATGAAGCCCAGACCCAACAGTGGCTCGACGCAAACCAGCAACAAATCGATCATCTCAAAAACCGATTGAACGCTATTTTATCGGTTGCTGTTGCCAATACCGTTGAGCCAACGCCTGATGCCATACAAAACCACGAATCCTTACCGCCAGCACCGGCGCCCGGTTTTGCGCCCGGCAGCGTTGAGTTCCAGTCATCCGCGGAACAGGGGGCTAACGGTCAGTCCAGGGCTGCAGGTGAGCGTGTGATCAGGATCAGCGCCGATCGCCTGACTCGCATCATGGGTTTATCCAGCGAAATATTAGTGGAGTCCGGCTGGCTGCGTCCGTTCACCGATTCCATGGTGCTGTTGAAAAAACGCCACGCTGAGATGAGCAATGTACTGGAAGCCCTAAAAGAGTCAGTATCATCCAACGCCGTGTCCGAAAGGGTGCGTACACAGTTGCTGGATCTGCAAAGAAAACTGACCGATTGCCGGACGTTGCTTTCGGAGCGCCTGGTTGAACTGGATGACTATGACCGGCGCAACAGTAATCTGTCATCCAATATGTATAACGAAGTGGTTGCCAGCCGCATGCGGCCCCTGGCGGACGGTATCCCGGGGATGCGCCGGATGGTGCGGGATATGGCGCGTGACCTGAACAAAAAAGTTAATCTTCAAATAGAAGGTGAAGATACCCTGGTAGACCGTGATATCCTGGAAAAAGCCAAAGCCCCGTTAACGCATTTGCTACGAAACGCCATCGATCATGGTATCGAGACACCGCGGATTCGTAAAAACAAAAATAAACATGAAGAGGGGTTAATACGGCTTTCCGCATCCCATATCGGCGGTATGTTAACGATTATCGTGGAGGACGACGGGCAGGGTATCGATCTCAATAAACTCAAGAAGAAAGTCATTTCCCGTGGCCTGACAACCCGCGAAATTGCCGCCAATTTGTCGGAAACGGAGTTACTGGAATTCTTGTTTTTACCGGACTTCAGTACGAAAACAAAGGTTACCGAGTTTTCGGGGCGAGGCGTAGGCCTGGATGTGGTGCGCAGCCTGGTGCAGGAGATGCGCGGCAAGGTCAACGTGTTTAACAATAGCGGTTATGGCCTTAAGTTTGTTTTACAATTGCCACTTACCTTATCCGTTATTACCACTTTGCTGGTGGACATTGCCGGCGAACCCTATGCGTTTCCCCTGTCGCGGGTGGATCATTTGCTGACCGTACCGCCGGATCAGGTTAAAACAGTCGAGGGCAGGCAATATATTTCGATGGATGGCGATCTGGTGGGGCTGGTACCTGCGTCACATGTTCTTGAACTGGAGCCTGCCAGTATTCGCTATGATGAGTTTCACGTGGTCGTAATCGGTGACCAGTTTAATCGCTACGGTGTTGTCGTGGATCGATTTATCGGTCAGCGTGAACTATCGGTTCAGTCCCTGGATTCGCGGCTGGGCAAAGTTCAGGATATCAGTGCGGCCTCGTTAACCGAGGATGGTATCCCGGTACTGGTTATTGACGTGGACGACCTGGTGCGTTCTATTGATGCGGTCGCCAGCGGCGGTCCAATTAGCGCGCTTAAACCCTATACGGATGTACTCAGTCAGAAACTGCGCAAACGCATTCTTGTAGTGGACGATTCGTTGACGGTTCGCGAGATTGAACGCAAATTGCTGGAATCACACGGCTATCGGGTTGATGTGGCGGTCGACGGGATGGATGGCTGGAACGCCGTTCGCAGGGTGAAATACGACCTGGTGGTCACCGACGTGGATATGCCCAGACTGGATGGAATTGAACTGGTTCGTTATATCAAGAGTGATTCCCATTTGAGTTCCTTACCGATCATGATTGTCTCTTATAAAGATCGCCAGGAAGACCGGCAGCGGGGATTGGACGCCGGTGCTGACTACTATCTTGCCAAAGGCAGTTTTCATGATGAGACACTAGTGGAAGCGGTAGAGGATCTGGTTGGCGACGCATCCGAATGAAAATTGCCATCATTAATAATAAGCAGGCGGCGCGAAAAGAATTGATTCGTATTGTGACGGGGGCGCGCAAATACGAACTTGCCTGGAGCACTTCAAGCGGTGAACGGGCGATCGACTTTTGCCGAACGATCAGGCCGGACCTGATTCTCATGGATCCCCTGGTCAGGGATATGGATGGCATTGAAGTCATTCGGAAAATTATGGATATATCGCCATGCGCCATCCTGATTGTTACCGGGTCGGTGGAACAGCGCTCCGATGTTGTCTTTGACGCGATGGGGGCCGGGGCCATTGATGCCGTTGATACGCCAATTCTGCACACCAGTGTTCATGATCAGGCGGAGCAAATATTGTTGCGTAAAATTGGCATGCTGGAACATTTGACGCGGGACATGCAGCGTTCTTCCGTGGAGTTCGGCAATGGCTCGCTTGATCCCGTTGATGGTCCGGCACGCGACAATCTGGTCATTATCGGCTGTTCATCAGGCGGTCCTGAAGCCCTGGCGCGGATTCTTGGTGATTTACCTCAAGGATTTCAATCACCTATTGTTGTTATACAACATGTGGACGCGGCGTTTGCGACCGGCCTGGCAAAGTGGTTAAATGTTAAAAGTGCCCTGCCCGTGACGCTGATTGAAGACGGCGCTGAGCCTGTCCCAGGACAAGTATTACTGGCCGCGACAAACAGACATTTAATGATAACGGCTGACGGCTATCTTAAATATAGCGACGAGCCGTCGGATATGTTGTACCGCCCTTCCGTGGATGTTTTTTTCAAAAGCGTGGCAACACACTGGCCCCACGCTGTGACGGCAATTCTGCTTACCGGGATGGGCAGGGATGGTGCCGCCGGGATGCTGGAGCTTCGTAAAATGGGAGCAATGACCATTGCTCAGGATGAAAAGTCATCTGCGGTCTATGGTATGCCGAAAGCGGCAGTGGAGTTGGGTGCAGCAAAAGAGGTGTTACCAATCGAACGTATTGCACGTGTATTGGTGAACAATAATACCGTTGAAAGTGAAAACGATCTGGCGGTGCAGGAGTGAATCGTCGTTTACGAAGCGGCAAAACATAGCAAAACATATCAGTGCCGTGATATTGATCGGTAATAATGTTTCACAGTCTATTGGAAAGGCGAGGTCGGTAACAATGATTTTCAATAGGATCCGGGTTTAACCTAAGGTGAAAAGCGGGGGCGTTATGAGTTTGCACGAGTTTCCGGGACAGATTGTCCGGAATGTCGATGTCGCAGACCAGAAGCAATATCCGGTCGTGCTGCTGGTTGATGACCAGATTATGGTGGCGGAAGGAATTCGCCGCATGCTGGATGCTGAGCAGGATATCGAGTTTCACTATTGCTCTGATCCTTCACGCGCCGTGCAATTGGCCGCTGAGCTCAAGCCGACAATTATTTTGCAGGACCTTATTATGCCGGACATCGATGGCTATACATTAGTACGGTCCTATCGCCAGCATGGACCCACCAGCAATATACCCATTATCGTATTGTCCACCAAAGAAGATCCCCGTGACAAAAGCGTTGCTTTTGAAAACGGCGCTAATGACTACCTGGTGAAACTACCGGATAAAATCGAACTCATTGCCCGGATTCGAGCACATACCAAAGCGTATCTTACACAACTGGAACGCGATGATGCTTTTCGTCGCCTGGGTGAACTGCAAAAGGAACTGCAAAAGAGTAACGCGGAACTGCAAAAACTCACCTGCCAGGATGGGTTAACGGGTATCGCCAACCGTCGGCGGTTCGATGATTTTATTCAGAAGGAATGTTTACGGTCGGCGCGGGAAGGAACACCTATTTCGCTGATTCTCATTGATATTGATTACTTCAAGCTCTACAACGACAACTATGGCCATTTAAAAGGTGACGATTGCCTGCATAAAGTGGCCAAAGCGTTGCAAAAAGCGGTGCAGCGTCCCGCGGACCTGGTGGCGCGTTACGGTGGTGAGGAATTCGCAGTGGTGTTGCCCAGCACGGATGCAACCGGTGCGATGAAAATCGCGGACCAGTTGCGTCGTACTGTGGAAGGGCTGGAACTGCCTCATGCCTATTCACCGCTGTCCAACATTATAACCATTAGTATGGGCATTGCCTGCAAAGTCGCGGTGGAATCGGCATCACCGGCCGACCTCATTGAAATGGCCGACGGAGCGTTATATGAAGCGAAAAACGCCGGCCGCAATCAAAGCAAGGTGCATGCGTAAAAGCGCCATAAGTTGAATGGGCAAGAAGGGGGGAAAGTTCGGCTCAGGCGTTTGCCTTGCAAATTTTAATGCAAAGGCGCGGAGGCACAAAGATAACACCGGTTATAAAACAGAAAGTTTTCCGAATGTGATTTAAACGCCGTAGTAGTTTGTAACTGTTGCGGTTGTTACTCGCCAACACATCTGATCCACCAACCTCAAATTTGCCGTAACAAAATAAAGACCCGCGCTTCGCATACCCGGGTGCTTTAGGTATTCAATTCCTCACGCCCTGGCGCCTATGCGTTATTTACTTTACGTCTGCGCCACGGCCTGGTAAATCCTGAGGCTTTTGATCCACGCCGTGATGGTCTCGATAATGGAGACAATGGCGGGTATCAGTAACAGGACCAGTACGGTGGCAAAACCCAGGCCAAAGCAAATCGTCACCGCCATGGGAATCAAAAATTTCGCCTGCAGCGACGTCTCGAACAACAGTGGTGTGAGGCCCGCGATCGTGGTTAATGAGGTTAACAATACCGCGCGTAGTCGCTGACAGGAAGCTTCCACGATGGCATCTTTGACCGACAGGCCGGACTCGCGCAACTGCTGGTAGAAAGTAATTAGAATAATAGAGTCGTTGACTACAATGCCGGAAAGCCCGAAAAAACCGAACAGCGACAGAATGGTAAGTTCGATGTTCATTATCAGGTGCCCGGCAATGGCGCCGATTAACCCGAAGGGGATGATGCTCATAACTACCAGCGGTTTGCTGTAGGAGGCGAATACCCAGGCCAGCACAATGTAGATCATAAACAGCGCGAATAACGCACCGCGTTTCATGTCTACCATGGTAGCGGCCTGATCAGCGGCACGGCCCTGGAATTCCGCCTGCACACCGTATTGGCCGGTAACTCCTGGTAAGACGTTAGTCATCAGTTCGTTGCGAACCTTGTTATTGTTATTGACCGAGCGATCCACGTCAGCGGTAATGGATACTGCCAGCTGCCCATTGACGTGCCGCAATGCATCGAAACCTTTGCGGGTCGTGATGGTGACAACGGACGACAGCGGGGTGTTGTTGCCGTCGGGCAGGATAATGTTCATGGATTCCAGGCTCGCCAGGTTATGGCGTTCCTCATCGGGCAACATGATCCGTACTTCCACTTCGTCCGGCCCGTCCTGAAATAACTGAACGAGATAACCATCAAAGGCGGCGCGTAACTGGCGGCCGATGGCATCCACATCGAGTCCCAATGCTTTACCGGTGGGTGTTAAATGGAAAATCAGTTGTTGTTGTCCCCACGGTAAGTCATCTTCCACGGCGCTGACACCGTTCATGCCTTTGAGGTATTGCATGATTTGCGTGGAGGCCGCTTTTAGCTTGTGCGGATCGTCGCCCGTCAAACGCAGGTCAACATCGCGCCCCGGGTGACCGGCGCGGCGTTCGGCGATGGTTAATGTTTCAATACCCGGGATCGGTTTGACTTTTTGTTCCCAGGCCTTGATAAAATCAATATTACGAATATCCCGTTGCTCCGAGGACACCATTTCAACCACGATGGACCCGTGCTGGTTACCGGTGCGGGCGTTGCCGCCACCGGCGGTTTGGCCGGCGCCGTGGCGCACCAGGGCGGTGGCAATTAATTTTTCGCCAAAATCCTGTTCGGTCTGGTAGAGCGTGCTTTCCAGGTGTTGTAAAAATTTATCCACGCGCGCGGGTGGGCTGCCGGCGGTAAAAGCCACTGTCGCGTAAATTAGCCGCCCTTCGACATTGGGAAAGAAGGTAAAGCCGACGCGCCCGCCGAAGGTAATGCCCATCATGATAATCAACACACCGACCGCCGTGGCGACGGTAATCCAGCGATAAGTAATGACTTTGTGAACAAAGGGGCGGAAGATGTTTTCCCGGAAATGATGAAATTTTTCGTCCAGTTTTTGCCGTATTGGGCTGTGACTGAGTTCTTCCCGGTTTAACATGTTCGTGAACGAGCCGCGCAGGTGGCCAGGAAGTATTAAAAAGCATTCGATCAGTGACGCAATGATGATGCAGATAACGATCAATGGGATATCAAACAAGATATTACCCACTACGCCGCTGACCAGCATCAGGGGTAAAAACGCTGCGATGGTGGTAAGAGAGGAAGAAAACACCGGCGCCAGCATGCGGTAGGCGCCTGACTCAGCGGCCAGTGCTGGCTTGTCACCGTGCTGGAAATGGGTGAGGGCGTCTTCGCCCACCACAATGGCATCGTCGACGATAATACCCAGCGCCATAATCATGCCGAACAGGCTGATCATGTTTATCGTGCCGCCCACCAGATAAAGCACCGTCAGTGCCGCGAGAAACGAAACGGGGATGCCGACCGTTACCCAGAACGCCACCCGTTTGTTTAAGAACAATAAAAGAATCGCAATCACCAGCATCAGTCCGCCACCGCCATTGGTCAGCAGCAGCATGATACGTTCCTTGACGAGCTGCCATTTTTCGTCGAACACCACGAAATCAACATCAGGCGGGAGTTTCGGTTCTGTTTTCTGAATCCAGTTTTCCAGCAACTGGGCCGATTCCAGTGAGTCGGCCGATTCGTCACGGTATAAACGCAGTTCCACGGCCGGTTTATTTTTATAGGTCAGCGTTTCCTGGCCTTCCATCGGCCGGCGTTCAATATCAGCGATGGTTTGCAGGGGGATAAACTGGCCCTGGGTATCGCTGTTCAATCGCAGGTTTTCAAAGTCCAGCACGTTGCGGCGCTTATCCAGTGCCCGCAATTGGCGCGACACATCGTTGCGACCTACTGAGCCCGAGGGTATGTCCCGGCTCTCGGCGCGAATGCGTTGCGCCACTTGTTCAAGTGTTAATCCCAGTTCCAGCAGCTTTGCGGTAGGAACCTGGATGGCAATTTCTTCATCCGGCAGCCCGGCAATATCAATTTTGGAAACGCCCAGCGCCAGCAACTCGTCTTTCATCCGTTGCGCAATATGGCGCAACTCGACCCGATTTTCCGGTCCGCTTAGCAATACCCTGGCGATTGTTTCATAGCGGATGATCCGGGTTACTTCCGGGTCTTCCGCATCGTCGGGGAATTGCCGGATGCGCCGCACAACGCTGTTTACTTTTTCCAGGGCCGCATCCATCCTGGTATCTTCTTTGTATTCGAGCGTGATGGAAGAAACACCGTCCGCTGACGTGGAAGTCATTTTATGCAGGCCGTCGAGACTGCGCAGTTCCTGTTCCAGTGGAATGGTAATACCGGTTTCGACATCTTCGGCGCTGGCACCGCTCCAGACGACAC
>JASFMT010000070.1:0-11665 GCA_050117455.1 Gammaproteobacteria bacterium
GGTGCCGGTGGCGGGCCCGGTGCCGCCACCGAGCATAGTGGTGACTCCCGACATCAGCGCTTCTTCCACTTGTTGCGGACAGATAAAGTGAATGTGCGCGTCAATACCGCCGGCGGTCAGTATCATACCTTCACCGGCAATGGCTTCGGTGGCCGGTGCAACAATGATGTCTACATTGGGTTGTACGCCAGGGTTACCGGCTTTGCCGACACCGGCGATACGGCCATTTTTGATACCGACATCCGCCTTGATAATACCCCAATGGTCGAGAATGAGGGCATTGGTAATGACAACATCGACGGCTTCCTGTGACGTTGACTGGCTTTGTCCCATACCATCGCGAATAACTTTACCACCGCCGAATTTAACTTCGTCACCATAGGTGGTTTTATCGTCTTCCACTTCGATAATAATTTCCGTATCACCCAGGCGTACCCGGTCGCCGGTGGTGGGGCCATACATTTCCGCGTAAGCTTGACGGCTTATTTTACTCATGATGATTGCTCCTCCAGTGGCCCCATGATCTTGCCATTGAATCCATAAACGTGACGGTCACCGGCATATTCCACCAGGCTGATTTCGCGCTCCTGTCCCGGTTCAAAACGAATCGCCGTACCCGCCGGTATATTAGGTCGGAAACCTTTCGTCGCTTCCCGGTCAAAGGACAGGGCGCCGTTGGTTTCATAAAAATGATAATGGGAACCCACCTGTATGGGGCGGTCGCCGGTATTGGCGACCTTGATCGTAATGGTTTTACGGCCATCATTTAGATTGATGTCACCGTCTTCAATAAAATATTCGCCAGGTATCATATTATTGTCTCCGGATAATAGGGGTGTACTAGCCAATAGGATTGTGTACGGTGACCAGCTTGGTGCCGTCGGGAAAGGTGGCTTCCACCTGCACCTCGTCGATCAACTCAGGGATGCCGTCCATGACGTCATCACGCGTGAGCAATGTGGTGCCGTGACTCATTAATTCAGCCACCGATTTACCTTCCCGGGCGCCTTCCATGATGGCCGCTGAAATGTAGGCTACCGCTTCCGGGTAATTGAGTTTAATACCGCGATCCTTGCGGCGTTCCGCTAATAACGCAGCGGTGAACAACAACAGCTTGTCTTTTTCGCGTGGAGATAATTCCATGATTCATTCCTTAGCTATATGTTTTGGATGTTTCGGTTTTAAATCAAAGCCCGGCATTCACGTGTTCCAGATTCTGGGTAAACAGGCTTCGATACCCTGTACCAGGGGGCGGGCCGTTTGCCACACATCAATAAACACGCGCTTTGCGGCCTGGGCTTGTGGCCCCAGGTAGCGGCATAAAACAATATCGCCGAGCAATGTAACGCTAAATAATTCTTCATTATTTGCAGCGACGCTTTCCCGTATTGCCTCAAGTAATTCCGTGTTGCCTGGCGTGATAACCATAGTACCGATCGTTGCGTGGTTTGCCAGCCCCCACGGCGCTGTTAATACAGGGCTGTCACCTTGCAACGCGGTTCTTTCAATAAGCAGCGGACGGCCGCAACGGTTTACCACGGTTTTCTGTACCAGGCTCCCTGCATGATATGGCTGATCACCCGCGATTCTCCCCAGGCAGGTAATTTCCCAGCCGATATATTTACCGTGGTGCTCCAGGTTCACATGGGTACGTATGTCACCGTGGCTTTTGTCGAAGACGATAGTTTCCTGTGGTAACCATTCCAGTAGCGCGTCGCCTGCAATGTTAAATGTTTGTTGCTGAGTGGCCGCCTGGCCTGAGGAGCGATAAAACTTGGTGGCGCCCGGTGTGGTGATCAGGCAATGGCTGTTTTTATGTATCTTTGTGTCCAGTGTTAATTCATCACCGCTGACCAGGCCACCCGGGGGATGCAGCAAATAAAGATGGCAGGGGTTGCCTTCGGGGTAAAACGGCTTTTGAATAACCAATGGTCCGTAATGATCCCGTCTGGCAATCATTGTTTTGCCGGTGAAATTTTTTAACTCCAGTGCGAGATGGGCTTTCCATCTGCCTGCGGTTGGTACCGGTATCATGATGCCCAGTGACCTGCAACGAGGTAACTGCCGTAGCCGATAGCGCCACTGGCGATCAGTGCTTTCAAGGATTTAACAAATGCCGATCCCCAGCGGGACAACCATTGATAGACGCTGCCGAGAACACCGCCAAAGATCAGCATGGCCAGTAATACTGCGGTGCTAAATACCAGTAAATACAGCATGCCCAGCCACGGTGATTCCAGTTTTGCCAAAGGAATGAGAACTAACAGCGGAGCAGAGCCCGCGACGCCGTGTAATAATCCCACCAATACGGCGGTGTGACGATGGCCATGGGGATCAAAACCATGGTTATTGCTTTTGCGCTGATGCGTGTGCCAGTGGGCATGGGGTGGCAGGTCGTCATGTTGATGAACATGCAAGTGCGCGTTACTGCGAATAAGTTGCCAGCCAATTAACAGCCCAATGGTGATCAGTACAATACCAACCATCGATTCCGCGTAATGACTGAGTTGGTGTGGAATAGAGAAACCCAGCAGGAACACGGCACTACCGATAACCAGTAATGACGCGCCGTGACCCAATGCCCAACGGATACAAAACCGGATACGGTCCCGTCTGTTGACATTAGTGCTGGCAAGGCCGGAGACCGCGACGATATGGTCCGCGTCCAGAGCGTGGACGATGCCCAGGCCAAACGCCAGGGAAATAAGACTGACGGTTTCGAAACTCCCCATTACGCACCTTTCCAGTGTGTGTTCGTTATTTTCGTTGCATTGTAATGCTAACATCAACCGCTTCTTGTCACCGCATCACGGTTGGCTGCAGTTGGCATGAACTTACCCACGACCAACGGTATTATATAAGCGCACCTTCGGGTGTGGCGAATGGTTCCTGTTACAGGCATGCTCGCTTCGTCTTATAGCGTCTGGGCCTAGCAGAGGTTGTTCCAATATAAGAAATTAACGGAATAACAAAAAGTTATCGTAACATTTTGGAGTTCCGGCAGTGATGTAATAAAATGATCTGCACAAAAATAATTCAAGGCGTATCGTCGGCGCACTTGATCGGTGCATGGCAAGAAAAAAATTACCCATTTAGGTTGATTCCTGATTTGTTCTGGTTCAGGAAATACCTCATTTACAATCCCAATAATATGCGCAAGGTAGGTAGTTGGGATTGTTTGGCAGTCATTAATGACTAAAAAATCAAAGGT
The DNA here is from genome assembly GCA_050117455.1 of Gammaproteobacteria bacterium. Classification (GTDB taxonomy): domain Bacteria; phylum Pseudomonadota; class Gammaproteobacteria; order SZUA-152; family SZUA-152; genus JAKEGK01. The sequence goes on from JASFMT010000070.1 coordinate 3,212, forward strand.
TACGGTGCGATTACCGTGTCATAAGGAGTTGCGTCCGTAACCAACAAAATAAAAAGGCATGTCCCATGAAATACAACAACAATAAATCCGGTGTGGTTAATGTTTTCATTTACGCAACTTTCTTTATGTATTGTCTCGCTTTTCTATTCGGTTGTGGTTCCACAGCGCCCCGGGAGTCCGCTGCAGTAACGGGACAATCCGCCAGCGCCTCTACCGCCAACGAACCTCAGGGTGAATCGAATACCGCAGCATTACTGGACGATGACAACGATGGCGTCATCAACGCCGATGACCAATGCAAGAAAACCGAGCCCAATACCTGGGTGGATATCAAAGGCTGCGCCCTGGATACAGATGGCGATAGCATCGCCGACTCCCGTGATGCCTGCCGTGGTACGCCGCGAGGCGTCAAAGTGGATGGGCGGGGTTGTGGTTTCGATGATGACCACGACGGGGTGCCCAACTTCAGGGATCGTTGCAGCAACACCATCGCCGATGTCAGCGTGGACGGCAATGGGTGTGAATGGGACTCGGATAACGACGGCATTGTGGATAGCAAGGATTTGTGCGTCGGGACACCGCCGGGGGTTGAAGTTGAACCCATGGGATGTCACATCATTGAGGTAGTAACACTGAAAGGTGTGCACTTTCAAACCGGCAGTGACGATCTTAGCAGCAGCGCGAAACGGATTCTTAATAATGTCGCTAAAACTTTACGTGAGCATCCGCGCATGCGCGTGGAAGTCGCGGGCCATACGGATAATACCGGGTCGGAGGAAGTGAACAATCAGCTATCGCTGAACCGGGCCCGGAGCGCTACGCGGTTTTTAATTGATTTAGGAATCAATAAGGAAATTCTCACCACGCGGGGTTATGCCGACACAGAGCCGGTTGCTTCCAATGCAACCGCGCAAGGTCGCCTGCAAAATCGACGTGTCGAGATGCGTTTTATTGAAATTGATTAACGTCGTCGTTGTTTCGAGTTGACGAAGGGGTTCCAATTGACCCGGAATTGAAGGCGAGATATAAGGTAGTTGTTTAACGTTGGTGTGGCGACAGGTTTGCCGTATCGACAACATTAATATTGACCCCTGGGAAAGAAAAGCCGTATTGGTATCATGAATCTTTTGACAGTACTCAATCACTCCTTCGGTTTATCCGTTGAGCAAATAGAGCAGGGTATTGTACTGCGCGCTAACAAGGTCTACGCGGACACTTATCTCATTGAAGACTGGCTAAAGGATGAATCGCTAATACCGAAATGGGCCAAGCGCGCAGCGGCGAGTTGGCTAATCGAATTGTGGTTATCCGAGCGTGACGCCTGTGATGCCAAAGAATTGCTGAAAGTTGATGAAAAATATACCCGTTTGTTACGTGATTTCAGTATGAGCGATATTATCGCCATGCGTAACGAGATATCCCGTCCTAACTGATTCATGAAAAGCTGTAAAAACAGGGGTTTATAATTTAAATGCGTGTCGTTCAACATGAAGCTGCATTGGTAATCTGCCTGCAAATTTGGAATAATACGCAGGGTCCGGAGACCACTGGAACACGAGAAATCCAAACATGTACCCATGAACGGGATACATAATAAATGTGTTGCTGTTTATACCCTGACTTGTTGCATGATGATTTCACTTTGGCAACGGGAATTACTCTCTGGACAGCAAGCTTAAACTAATCACATAGTATTAGAGTTGAAATAACAGAGCAGTCACGCTCGTCACAACGGGTTCCGGGGAAATGCTAGATTTTCAGGTATTTGTTTTCAATTTGGTTATTGTCAGCGTTTTTATTTTCTTTCACTTGGTGGCAAACATTTAGACTAAGTGGTATCGCGAAACGAGAAGCATCCGGTTTCGCGTCATTGGTATATTTTTCGCTGGCTTTATCTTATTATTTATCGGGCACCATGGCTGCAATGGTCATGATGAATTGCGCTGCATCCACGGTTGTGCCATCCATTTCCACTTCTTTTAACAGGCTCATTGTCGGTTTCGTGGTTGGTTTCGTAGTTAGTTTCGTGGCTTTCCTGTCCCGGGGTAAAAAGCGCAAACTGACCGCAGAGCGCATGGTGATGTTCAGGATGTAATGTCGTTCATCCCGGTGCCAGCCATGTACTTTTATTTTCTTATGATTACCCATTACCGCTTTGTGAATCAGTGCCACGAATTTTCTCACGGTCAGGGTGTATTCCGGCTTCCAGGCGACAGCAACCAGTCGTGAATCGAGGAAGGATTCTGGCGGATGCAAATTGTTGGCGTGGTCAGCCTGTTCCTGGGCATGGGCAAGGCTATCGTAACAGGCCAGGCGTTGTTGGTTATTTGTCAGTTGAGCGCAATGGGCAATTTGTTGTGTAAGCGACGATGCCCAACCTGCGTCACTTGCTACAAGCAGCGACACCAACAACAGAAATGTGTATTTTCGCCGGGCTTGTCTCATGGGGATATTATCCTATCGCATCGTCTGGAAAAATCCACAGTGGTTTTCCGGTGGACGCATTGATCCTTGATTGGGAGAGTTTTATTGTAAAGGTTTAAAGGCGCTATACCGGACACCTTGGGTATGAATCATTGCAGAAATCCTGCCGGCTACCGCCATGCGCCGGGATTCGGTTTCCGTGATATTCTCAGCTTCGTTGATTTGTGTTAGGGTTAGCTCATTACGCCGGCAAAGATACATATAATCAACAGGTTATCATTTATTATGAAATTCTACGCGGGAATCAGATTTAGGCACTTGATTATAGTTGCCCTGGCGTATGGGCTCGGTGCGTGCGCTCCGTCGGCACCGGATATCAATTTGGAGCCGCAGGTTAACCAGCTGTTTTCCAGTCTGCAAAAAGGCGATATCGACACAGCGCTAACGTTTTATTCGGATGATTTTTATAAAGGTATCCCCAGGGAACAATGGCGCAAGCGGCTGGAGGAATTCAAAGCACACATGGGTCCAATGATCAGCTTTCGAATTCGTAACCGGCAGGCGGACACGCGGTTCAGCGGCAAGTTCTTTGTGTTCGAATTGGAGTCCGTGCACGAGGGTGATAAAAAGGCCAGCCACATTTTAACGTTTATATTGCCCGTCAATGATGACGCGGTGAACCTGGTGGCTCATAAAATTACCGCGAAAGGATTTCACTAACTTTTCCCCCCGGATTAATTCCCCCAACAGGTCATCAATAACCGCAACGCATTTTCCAGCTAATGGCGTGTTTGCACCGGTCAATATGCTCCGTAGGTGCGCGAAACAACAACGAGCAGGATCAGCGTTACTTGAAAGTTAAGAAATAAGCGACAGCGGCTAATGCGCCAAGCGCGCCCATTAGCAGGGTGAGTTTCAACAACCCTCCCGACGACTGGCGCGATTGTGATTCGTTCGTCTCATTATGGTGTTGGTCAAATTCGGGGACATCCGACTTCATGCCCGCGGCATTCATATCCAGCATGGTGAAGTTATCATAGCGTTCCAACAGGGTCGTGAGTTCCGTGCACTCGGACTCTTCGTTAATCAGCCATTGTTCCGCGGCGGATTCGCCGTCGAAATAAATGTTTTCCAACAAATAATATTTTTTCATCATGCGATTGATGGAACTGACCAGACCTTCTGCGTTATGTACCGGCAATGCAAAGGTATCAATGAGGATTTTGTGCAGATAATGATTGATCATGTGTTGCGGTAATGTCGATTGTTTACCCAATTGATGGATAGCCCCGTACAGAAACGCCGTGATCAGGAAAAACTGGAAAGAATTTTTTTTGATCGCTTTTGGATCAATATGCGACAGTTGTTGCTTCGCAAATGACATTAAAATCTTCTGATTGTCATCGACGAAGTTTTGTACGTTGGGGTTCGCCATTACCGGTTGCTCAATTGCGTTGATTTGATGGACCATAGCTTCCTTCGTCTGCCTGTTTTGTAGTCAAAAATGCCGTCGGCATGGCCGAATAGCGGGATTTTTTTAAAGGATTCAACTAGGGCGTCTATACTTGCTACCGTGCGCCGCTAAAAAATACAGCGGATCGATAGCGCAAAGATTGAGTCTTTGTGTTTAAAAGACGACAACCGAAGGGCAAAAATGTGAGGTATTACCGCTGGTTGATGTATAGTGCCCCTGTCAGAGACATTGAGGCAAATTGCCTAACCTTTAAACAGCCAGAGTGAAAATGTTACACCATTCACAGGTTCCTACTATGATTATCGTTGATCTGGCACCAAATTTGTAGTTCCATGATATAAGAGTGATTTTTCACTTTTTCGGTGTCAAGAATATGTCATACTTATCAATAAGGTACGGAACGTTTTTTAGACAAGCCTGTTACGCCTGAAGTCCTCAATGGTTCGTCCAGTTCACTGCGAGTGTTCCCGGAGGAGTATGACGAAATAGACAGGCTTAGCGGATTTGGTTGTTCCGGTTAGCGGATAATTCCGCAACAGGTTCGGTATCGCCTTATCTAATTGAAAATAGGTCTGATTCTTGTAAGCTGCCTGGCGGTCTATGGGCAGCGGTGAATTGCAACGATGTGGTATTCGGTCGAGTAAGCTGTGTTCAAGCCATCAAAGAAACGGGAGATTCTCAAGGGAATCTATCAAGAGAATTTGTGGGTTTCAGGCAAAGGTGAAGCTCCCGGTAAAAAAACTGCACAGCAACCGGCAGGCTCTTTACGCAAATCGAAATGGCATTTAGTGCCCCTTATCAGCGGTGCCGTAGTGATAGTGCTGGTGGGAATTTGGTTGCAATGGCAGTATCCATGGGCACAAGCAACGACGACACCAACGGGTGATCTGGCTCGCTCAGGAATTGATCAAGGACCCTTAGGGGTGCCTGTCGATGGTGCAAAAGTGGACAGTTACTCAGCAATCGGTACTGCTGCGCCAAAAATGCTTCAAAAAAACCTGAATGAGGTCGATAACTTGGAAAGCCCGGCGCTTGCCAGGTTAGAAGATATCGATAATGAACCGGCAAACTTTCAGGCGTTGGCCGACTCCGGGGTTCCATTGGCGCAATTGTTCGGCCTGGGTGTGAAGACCATCGTGATTGATCCGGGGCACGGTGGTAAAGATCCGGGTGCGGTGGGTAAGCTGGGCGTTTATGAAAAGGATGTCGCCCTGCAGATTGCCAAACGATTACGCGATCGGCTTGCCAATTACGATGGCTATGAAGTACTAATGACACGCGCCAGTGACGATACGATTTCGCTCAGTGACCGTGTTGAATTTGCCAATGCCAACAACGCGGATTTATTTATTTCGATTCACATAAACTATTTTCCCAGTGAAAAAAGTTTTATTGAAACTTACTATTTTGGTTCGACGGATGACGCGGCAGTCGCTAATCTCGCCAAGCGCGAGAATGCGGATTCCCATTATGAATACGGAGAGTTTAAGGAAATTATTCAGAAAATTGGTGATACACTGAAATTTCAGGAATCCCGCCAGTTAGCCCATTCGGTTCAGACCAACTTATATGGCCGAATGAAGAAAATTAATACACATGCCAGCGATCATGGGATTAAGTCCGCGCCCTTTGTTGTGCTGCTTGGTTTGAATGCACCAAGTATTTTGACCGAGGTATCGTGTTTTTGTAATTCGGAAGAAGAGAAAAGGTTAAAAACATCAGAGTATCGGGAAAATATTGCCGCATTTCTGGAACAGGGCATAGTTTCTTATTTGAATAAAAACACCAGCGTAGGAGGCAAAAGGAATGGCGAAAAAGAAAAGCTCGCCAAAGCGCAGTAGTAGAATGCGAGTTGGTATCGATTTGGGAACCTCGCGTAGTGCAATATCCGCCAGCAACGGAGTGCGCGAACACGTTGCCAGTTATGTCGGTTGGCCAAAAGACTTTATTTCTGAAAAAGTATTAGGCAAACCGGTATTGTTCGGCAAAGAAGCGCTGGAACACCGCTTGTCGCTGGAACTGGTTCGTCCTCTGGAACACGGTGTTATCAAAGAAGGCATTTCCCGTGACGAAGAGGCGGTACAGGAACTGGTGGGTTATCTCCTTGAACTGGTGAGCGCCATGGACAGCCAGGAAATCTATGCTGTTGTGGGTGTGCCCGCTGAATCGCTGCGCGCCAACAAGCTGGCTATCAAGCGGGCGGTCCAGGATTATGTGGATTCCCTGATGGTGGTTTCCGAGCCGTTTGCGGCTGCCTACGGTCGCGGCTTGTTGAACAACGCAATCGTGATCGATATCGGTGCCGGCACGACTGATTTTTGTATTATGCACGGTTCCATGCCCACCGACGATGATCAGCGTACCATTGTCACCGCGGGTGATTATATTGACATGCAACTGTACGAAATGATGAAGGACAAATATCCCGAGTCAGACTTCAATATGAACATGGTGCGTGGCTTCAAGGAAATGTATGCCTACGTGGGAACCATGAAAGGCAAGATCGAAGTGGAAATACCCGTTGGCGGGCGTGTCATGATTCATGATATTACCGAGGAAATGGGCAGGGCTTGCGAAAGTATTTTGCCGGCCATTGTCGAAAACGCCATGGAGCTCATTTCCCGGTTTGATCCCGAGTACCAGGAAATTGTCCGGGAAAATATTGTGCTGGCCGGCGGTGGCAGCCAGATCAAGAATATGGCCAAGCACATTGAGAACGCGTTGAAGGAAGACGGACCCTGCACGGTGAGCGTGGTAGACGATCCGGTTTACGCCAGTGCCGATGGCGCCCTGGCCCTGGCCGAAGATATGCCCGAGGAGTATTGGGAAGACTTGCTGAACGAGGAATAGTCGCAACGTTCAACGTCATTTTATACACGCGAAACACGCAAAAAAAGAGGCCATTGAGGCCTCTTTTTTTGTTCCAGGAAACAGGTATTAGATGTATTGATCCGGTGTTTGTTCTTCCTGTTGAAGTTCCACCGACCATTCCGTGACGTTCAACTCGCCGCCATTGTTAATAAATTTGAGTAATTGTTTACGCAGGGATTCGTCCAGTTGCGCTATGTCGGATTGTTCTCGGCAATTGATGTAAACCACATCGTATTGAAATAAATCCGCTTCTCCATCCTTGTCATTATCGATAAACAGCGAATAAAACGTGGGATAGAAGATATCGTGGCTATCATCGCTGATTTCATACAGAGATTCGTATTCATTCATCAGTTGCAACTTCACGCTTTGTAACTGTGACGGGTTGTCCTGCAGAAATTCCTGGACTTCTTCGATGGGATTGTAAAAGTCCATGACCACGGCAACTTTATCTTTCTGGACCGTTGCCATATCCGGCAAAACGATCGTCGCCAGGTCATGGTTAAGGTTGTTGCGGCTTACCGAGAATTCATGATGTCGACCGGACTGACCAACGGATACGGTGACAGGGAATTCACGGACGTTGGATAAATCCAGAACGAATGATCCATCTTCTTTGGTGCATGTATAACTGACGTAAGGTTCAGCCGGTGCGGAGCAATCGCTGACAGCCGCGGTTAATGTCTCATCGGTATTTTGCTCGCCCAGAATGGCGACGGTGGCGCCAAATACCGGCGTGGCCTCGTCTTCAGCCACCACATATCCGCTTGCTGACGAATTTGCCAGGGTAGCCTGCTTTTTGCTGCTGTGCGTGTCAACGATAGCCATGTCGCTGCAGGCGTTGATCAGGCTGACAACAAAAAGTATCAAAATCGCTTTAATGCAGGATTTAGAAAGAAGTTGAAATGGATTCGGCATGTAAATACTACTCCTGGTGCCCATTTTCCCGGGCTGTGTTACTGCGGTCTTTTGCCCGCGGGTCTGGTTCAAATTCAATGTTAAGGGCTAGTCTATCACTCAAAAATTGATCAAATAAATATCAATTGTTTGAGAAAACAGGCTTCTTTTTATCAAAATGTGATTAAGATCCAGTTAAGAATTCCGCTTTCGTGCTAACTAATTATTTATAAACTAATTTTCAGCAATAAGCATTGCGTGGAAATTCAAAGTTTCAGCTGGGATTTTTGGGGCTGGAAACTGACAAGGCCTGATACTAAGTGTATCAGGCCCTGTTATCGTGAATGAATCGTATGCTTGGTGTCTTTTTCGAATAAAACCGATCGCTGATTCTCTAATTTATAATCGCTTTACGAACCAATATGCCAACACTAACTCTTAAACGCTTCGCGTAAAACAGTAGCCAGAATCATTGCACCAACAGCAAAAACAATTAAAAACCCTGGATCAGTCAACATACAAAATCTCCTTCTTAGTGTTTGGTAAACAGGCATAGATAAATCTAATTGCAACCAATAACCATGTCAAAAACATGGTTATTAAAAATTTCTATGATTTTCATGTTTGATCCAGGTTGAATATACGCATAACCTTTTGTTTTATATAAAATAAAGTACACATTTATTTATTGTGGTTATAGGGTATTTTTATGATTTTTAGTAACGGCACTCAGGAAATTACTACTTTTTTGACATGGATCAAATTACGCGGGTCCGACGAAAAGCCAG
>JASFMT010000071.1:0-11657 GCA_050117455.1 Gammaproteobacteria bacterium
CACCCACATTGGCGACAAAACGTATAACTCATGATAAAAACCTTTCCCTGTTATTCATCCTCGAGCGTTTACCCGCGCTTTATAGCATATTATTATTTATAGCTAAACTGTACTGATAGTACTAACCACATTCTGTTGAAATGACTTTTATTACTAACATACAATAAGTTACGATTTTTTATCGGGATATAAAAAAGATCGTAATAGTAAAAATTCCCGGGTAGAAACCTTGCTGGCGGGCCACAAGCAGTAATTACGTAGCAGCCATGTAACCCGAATAGCGCACTATCTAGGGTTCTTGCTAATTGTCATTCTCTTAGTCTCCTTGGTAGTGTATTTGTGTGCTGTGTACTAACTGAACCAGCGCACAAAACGACGATTGTGAACAATTACCAAAGCGTCATCGTCTGACATTTGAGCGGGCGGGTGCGTGGTATACTGCAATAAAACAAGGACTCGATGACTAATATTGAATTGGTATTTCAGATTTCGAAAGCGTGACTGTAAACTGTTGATAATTTAACCACCTGGTCACTGGTTAACAAGACATTTAGAGTAAGCCGATGGACGGTTTTCGCAGCGCGCGCACCTAACGCACAGCTGCGTTTTTGTGCGCACCCAGTCCGCCAGAAACGATCACTTGCCGGAAAAAGCAACAAATAAACCAACAAGGCTTTTTGATGGAACCAGAATTATTAAAAGTACCCAAGGTACCCAAATCGGTCACCTTCTGGGTTCATCCGGAAGGACGCGTATCGGGATCGATCTTTTTACGTAAACAAAGTGTGCACCATGCAGGCCCGGAAACGCCCCTCGAGGCGTTGAATCACCCTGAACCCTTTATTGTGCTAAAGCGGGAAAATCCGGATCAATTACGGTTTTACAATCGCAAATCGGTGATCCGCGTTGAATATGAGGGTAAGGACTACGACGTTGCAACAGCCATAAAACCGTTATCGTGCCAGTTGTTCATGATGGACGGATCATGTATTAGCGGAACGATCAACGAACCGCTTCATCCCAACCGGGCAAGGCTGTTGGACTACTTAAACAAAACAGAAGATCAGTTTATCAAGTTAAACGTCGATCAAAATACCTGGTTGGTGAACAAATCATACATCATCCATGTATTTATCGATGACCTGGAAGATAACGACTAAGCGGTACTGGCATCAACAATGAACGTGTCAACATATCATCAAGTGGCACAACCAGAAATGCATCGGTGGTAACATGAGTTTTCTGGCGGGGTATCAAACCAACAAGGCAATTTCCACCTTGCTTACCGATCAGGCTTCGCGTCCTGAGGTCAAGGATGCCCTGTTAAAAATCAAAAAAATCGGCACTCCGGCAATCCCCAAATTAATCGATAGCCTGGCAGCAACCCAAAACACCGTGGTTATCGAAAACCTGCTTGGCGGTTTTGTCAACAACTCCACCCTCCCCCTTTATATTGAGGCATTGGGCAACGACAACGCCAGAACCGTTGCCAGCATTACCCGGATCCTGAGTCGTTCCACAGATTTTGATTGCCGATTACTACTGGATGAATTTAATAACCCGCAAGTTTCCAAAAAAGCACTGGGCGAAATTATTCTGTCGCACCATGCGCAAATTGATGCCAATTCAGCCCTTGGATTAGTTGACAAAGTCAGCAGCAACGTACGGCCTGTTCTTTACCGTATTCTGGACAAGGTGGTTAACGAAGATGCCGTGCACAGTCTTACGCTAAAAACCTATAGCAAGGAACCGCTGGTGCGTGCACAAATGGCGAAATTGCTGTCCCGTTTCAACCACCCGGAAAGTATACAGTCCCTGATCAAACTGCTGAATGATTCCAACAAAAGCGTTCGCCAGGCTGCCCTGACCGGCCTTACCAGGCTCAAGCCACCCGACGCAATCCAGCCGATATGCCAGTGCTTGCGCGACGGCGATATTATGGTCCAGTCGACAGCGATTGATGCCTTGACCACCATCAACGACGGTAACACCGTTAAATACCTCATTGAAATTCTACAGGATGAATCCGAATATGTGCGCCGCGCCGCCGTCGAAGTCTTAAATGAAGTGGGCGACCAGCGCGCCATCAAGGATTTGCTCAACGCCCTGCGCGATGCCGACTGGTGGGTGAAAGTCAGGGCGGCGGACGCCCTGGGCTCTATCGGTGGCCCCAAGGTCATCGACGCGGTACTGATGTTAATAAAAGATGATGATGAATTCATGCGCCGCACGGCCGTGGAAATTCTCAATACCAGTAATGACGAACGGGCTTTCGATAAGCTGGTGGAAGCCCTTAAAGATGACGATTGGTGGGTACGCGAGCGCGCTGCCGATGCACTGGCGTCATTGGGCGACAAACGGGCCGTCGGGCCGTTGGCGAACATGTTACGCACTCACCCGGACGCCAGCCAGGTAATAATTAAAGCCCTGGTTACGCTGGGAGACGCAAAGGCCATAAAACCGCTTATAGAACACCTCAGATCAAACCACACCGAAAGTTTCAAAGAAACATTACAGGCGCTGGAAACTTTAACGGACGAAAAACACGCCTCGGACGTGCAGCAGGCAATTACCGAAATTTTGCAAGCTCATCATCCGCAGGTGCAATCCGCGGCAGAACAAACCATGCAAACCCTGGTAACCCGATTTGGCGATAAGTCGCCATCGCCGCAATTACCTGCTGACAACGACAAGATACCGGCCGCCCCGGCGGATAAATCCATGTCTTTAAACGTTGACTTCAATGAACTGCAAAACCAGCGCATCATCGACGCCACCCGTCTCAAAACCAATGACATGTTTGCCAACCGTTATAAGATTATACGCCATGTCGGAAAAGGTGCCTTTGGCGTGGTAGTACTGGTGCAGGACACAATGGTGAATGACGAATTCATCCTTAAGTTTCTCAATCCGCATTTTGCCTCCGACAAGGATATGATCAAGCGTTTCACGCAGGAGTTGCGCTATTCACGAAAAGTCACCCACGAAAACATTATTCGCATCTACGATCTCATCAACCACGATGAAACCTATGCGATTTCAATGGAATATTTTCCCAGTCATCCATTGTCCACTGAATTACGACGACCACAACGAATACCCATAAAGCGCGCCTTGAAACTGCTGGATGATATTTGCAACGGAATGGGCGCGGCAGAACAGGCCCACGTGGTTCACCGCGATTTAAAACCCAGCAATATCCTCATTAATGATTCCGACGACGTAAAAATTGTTGATTTTGGGTTGGCTGCCGCAGCCAGTTGTCTCGATTCGAGGCTGACGAAAACCGGCATTTTGCTGGGTACGCCGACTTACATGGCGCCCGAACAAATCAAAAGTAAAACCATCGATTCGAAGACGGATATCTATTCGCTGGGTGTTATCATGTATGAAATGTTCACCGGCGTGGCGCCCTATAAAGGTGATGGTTCGCTGGCAGTGATGTATCAACATGTCGAGGGCAAGGCCGTACCGCCCCATGAATTAAATAGCGAGATACCGCAATCGCTGGACAAGGTTATCCGCAAAGCCATGGCACCGAATCCCGAGCGACGTATAAAAACGTTCAATGAATTACGCGTTCAACTACAGGCTGTTGCCAGGGAGATTGCATAAATGCCTCGTATCGACAGTTTTCTGTTATTAGGACGGGAACAGGGCTGCTCCGACATTCATCTGGCGGTGAATACACCACCATTGATCCGTCATAATGGCGAATTGACACCTATTAAGTATCGAGACCTCAGTACATCGGAACTGGAAAGCCTGGTCGATGAGATATTAACAGAACCACAAAAGGAAGAATTGCAACGGCGTTCCGGCATTGATTTTTCCTATCTCAGTCCGGAAGCGGGCCGCTTTCGTGTCAGCCTGTTCCGAAAAATGGGCGGCCTTGGCGCCACCTTCCGGGTTATACCACCGGAAATTCCAACGCTCGAGCAACTGCAATTACCACCGGTGGTCAATACCCTGTTAACCCACCAACAGGGAATGATACTGGTTACCGGCTCCACCGGTACCGGTAAGACCACAACCCTTGCGGCGATGATTCATCGCCTCAATACCACGCGCCGGCTTAATATTATTACGCTGGAAGACCCGGTGGAATACGTTCATAAAAGCCAGCGGTCCCTGGTAATTCAACGGGAAATCGGCACTCACCTGAACAGTTACAAGCAGGGATTACGGGCCGCGCTGCGCGAAGACCCGGACGTTATCCTGGTGGGTGAGTTGCGTGACCCGGAAACCATAATGATGGCAATGACCGCCGCGGAAACCGGCCACCTGGTGCTCGGCACGCTACATACCACGTCCTCGGCGAAAACCATCGACCGCATCATCGATGCCGTGCCAACGGAAGCTAAAACACAGGCCGCGGCTTTTCTGGCAAATCATTTGCGGGGTGTCATCAGCCAGAAGCTGGTTCGCACCGCCGACGGCCGGTCGCGCAAAGCCATAGTGGAAACATTTGTCAATACACCGGCTATCGCCAACCTGATCCTGTCGTCCAAGGTGTTCCAGATTCCTTCGATGATCCAGACCGGCAAGGCAATGGGCATGCAACTGATGGATCAGGCACTCATGGAAGCGCTCAATAAAAAGGAAATCGACCCGGACGATGCTTATATACATGCTAGCGACAAGCAACAATTCCAGCGCTTTGTCACCGACCCCGACCTGCTACCGCAAGTCAATCTGGCCATAAGCTAGCGAAAGGCATATCCATGGCACGAGTGGACGCGTTTTTAGATTTACTGGTAAAACAAAACGGGTCTGACCTGCACCTGGTCTCCGGCAATCCCCCCCGTTTGCGCTTGCTGGGAGAAATTCATCCCATCAAGTACCGCGAGTTGAGCGAATCGGAAACCTCCCAGTTCATCTTCGAGATTATGCCTGAGCATATTCGCACGGCGTTCGAGCAACAGGGAGGCATTGATTTCGCCTACGAGATTTCCGAAAAATGCCGGTTTCGTGTTAATGCCTTTCGTCACCTGGACGGTATTGGCGCTGTCTTTCGCACCATTCCAACCCAGATACCGGACATCGACGAGCTAAAGCTACCGGCAGTGATCAAGAGCCTGGCGCGCCAGCGGCGCGGCCTTATTCTGGTAACCGGTCCCACTGGTTCGGGCAAAACCACGACGCTGGCGAGCATGATTAACTTGATCAACCAGGAACGGCGCGGGCATATCATTACCATCGAGGACCCCATTGAATACGTCCATTACAATAAGCAATGCCTGATCAGCCAGCGGGAAGTGGGATTGCATTGTGAAAACTTTGCGGAGGCTCTGCACTGCGCCCTGCGCGAAGACCCGGACGTGATTCTGGTGGGCGAAATGCGCGACCTGGAAACCATCAGCCTGGCCGTCACCGCCGCGGAGATGGGCATTCTGGTGCTGGGTACCCTGCACACCAATGGCGCGGCCGCCGCCGTGGATCGCATCATTAATGTCTTTCCACCCGCTGACGAGCCGTACATTCGCACTATGTTATCGACGTCTTTATGTGGGATAATCTCTCAACATTTGCTGCGAACGGCGGATAACAAAGACCGGATTGCCGCCGTGGAAATATTGGTTAATAATTCCGCAACCGCAAACATTATGCGGGAAGGCAAAAATGAGCAACTGGAAAACGTCATACAAGGTGGCGCCCTGCAGGGCATGCAGGCGATGGATACCGTGTTGCGGCGTTTTCTCGATGAGAAATTAATATCGGGCAATGAAGCCTATCGTGTAGCGCGCAACAAAGCGGCGTTTGAACAGTACCGTGAAACTGAGACCTTTACGGAAACCGGCGCCGGCACCGACCAGATAACGGGAAGGTAATCGGGCTTCGTTATAATTTAACCTTTGTACACCAGGGCAGATCATCTTAACAAGGTTATCCAGGAATCCTGCTCGAGCTTGATTTAAACAACCCCAAGAAGAATAAATAGATGTTGGACCAGGTATCGAATTATGGCTAGTAAACTTATTTTGGCATTGGATGGTGAAATTCTACGCGAATACGATATTGATCGCGAATTTATCAGTATCGGCCGTAAACACGAAAATGATATCCAGCTGAACGACCTCACTGTCAGTGGCCGCCACGCCTTAATCAGCAAAGCAGGCGAGCATATTTATGTTGAAGACCTCAACAGTACCAACGGTACACTGGTTAATGGTAACTATGTATCGAAATATATTCTTAAACATGGTGACATCATGCAGGTCGGCCACCATCTGTTTACTTTTTTCAATGACGACAAGGAAGCCTATGAACCCACCATGTTCATTAAGGCGGAATTTGATGAAACGGAAATTGTGCTACCGGAATGGGACATGAACGATAACGCGGTACAAATGCGCGGCCAGCCGCTGGGGGCGCTGCGCAAAGTCAACGACCCGGTAACGTCCGTGGGCATTGAAATGCGTAAACCTTTCAGTACGATCGGATTCGAAGGTAAAAAACTGGCATTAATCAATCGGGGCAATAATGGTTACAGCATTGTCGCGATCAAGCAGGACAACCTACAGAACGGGCTGGGAACCCCAAAGCTCAATGGCAAGGACATCGGCCAGAGCGCGCTAAAACTTCAGGAGCACGATATCATTTCCATCGCCGATATCGAGATGGAGTTTTACTACATTACCTAGCTATGAGCTAGCGCTCCAAGACGATATTACCAGGCTCATCATACCGTACTACCTTTCTTCAGCGACCTGTTACTCACCATACAGCGTCACAGTCACCCGGCGGCTGTGTCCGGACGTGCGGTGCTCCCACAAATAAATCCCCTGCCACGTGCCCAAACCACAGCGTCCGCTGGTGACCGGGATCGACAAATCGGATTGTGTTAAAACCGTGCGCACATGCGCAGGCATATCGTCTGGGCCTTCGTCCACGTGCTCAAAGATAGCATCGCCATCCGGTACCAGCCGTTGCATGAACGCATCCAGGTCACGGCGCACCGTGGGATCAGCATTTTCACACAATATCAGTGACGCGCTGGTATGGTGAACAAATACGTGGCACATCCCCACACGCATGGAAGACTCGTGGACAATATTCGAAACCTCGCGGGTAATATCGTAAGTACCCCGACCGCTGGTTGGCACTGTAATTGGTTTTTGGTATACCATGCTTTTTACCTGTCTGTCATGCGGACAGAAATCTAATGAAAAACGAAGAATATCAACTAATTTGGCATATCACGATGGTGATGACAACCCGTAACCAAACACCAATACGGAGCGCCTCGCACCACAACCATACCCCGAACAAACGACTGATTATATGCCCAATTCGTAGAATTTTTGCTAATATTTATGCAATGATAGCAACATCCGTCAGATGAATTTACGGATCAACAATTGGCGGGATATTTCCAAACGCATTGATGTTACAACGAACCGATGACCGACATCCCCTTTGCCTTGCTGCCCTGCGGTGACCTCGAACAATCCAGTGAACCGTCGTTTGACGTTGAAATCACCGGCAGGCTCACCGTGCATCCCACAACCATTAACGTCCAATATCACGTTACCGGTGACATTAATGATATCCAGATACCATTGGCGGACCAGCAGGGTGAGCGGCGAAATGAGTTATGGCTGGCAACCTGTTTCGAATTGTTCGTCAGTGCGGCGGATAATCAACAATACTGGGAATATAACCTCTCGCCGGCGCATCACTGGGCCGTATTTCACTTTACCAATTACCGGGAAACCAAAACGGATGAAGCGTCAATCAACAAACTGTCCATTGTCACTCAACAGTCCAATGACCACCACTATGAGTTATCATGCTCATTGCCTCTACCAGCAGCCGTGCAAAACAAAAAGATTGAAATTAGTGTTTGCGCTATCATCCAGGACATCCGCGGAAGATTCCATTACTACGCTTTAATACATTGTGACCAAAAGGCTGACTTTCATAACCGGAAAAGTTTTATTATCGGTGTTGACCCCGGTAACAGCTAATCTTCCGAACCAGGCAGGAAACAATTAATATGCAATTGGGTATAGACCGTCTTATTACCGACGCCTCGCTACGGCAACCTTTGACCGGCAAACGCATTGCGCTGGTTGGACATCCGGCGTCGGTTACTTCTGAACTTGTACATAGTCTTGACGCGCTCGCCGACTGTAAGGACGTTTCGCTCAGCGCCGCATTCGGTCCGCAACACGGCATGCGGGGTGACAAGCAGGACAACATGATCGAGTCCAGTGATTATGAAGATCCCAGACACGGCATTCCGGTATTCAGTTTATATGGCGAGGTCAGACGCCCAACCGATCGCATGATGGATAGTTTTGACATTCTGTTGTTTGATGTGCAGGATCTTGGCTGCCGTATATATACGTATATCACCACACTCCTTTATTTGCTGGAAGCATGTGCCGAAAAAGGCAAAAGCCTTTGGGTGCTTGATCGTCCCAACCCCGCCGGCCGCCCTGTCGAAGGCAACCTGTTACAGGAAGGTTGGGAAAGTTTTGTGGGGGCCGGCAAAATTGTCATGCGCCATGGGTTAACCGTCGGTGAAATTGCCCAATGGTTTGTCAAAAACCACTCCCTGGATGTTGATCTCAAAGTTATCACCATGGATGACTACGACCCCAACTGCGCTCCCGGTTATGGCTGGCCTGTCGGCGAACTGGCCTGGGTCAATCCCAGTCCCAACGCCTCCAGCCTTAATATGGCCCGTTGTTATTCCGGTACGGTACTGCTGGAAGGCGCAACGTTATCAGAAGGACGCGGCACAGCCATTCCGCTGGAAATTATGGGCGCACCGGATATTGATATCGAAAAAATATTACAAACCATGTCGGCACTGGCTCCACAATACCTGCAAGGCGCATTTATCAGGCCGCTGTATTTTGAACCCACTTTTCACAAACATACCGGCGAATTATGCCAGGGCATCCAGATTCATACTGACACGACTCATTACAATCCTGATACCTTCCAACCCTTTCGCCTTACCTTGTTATTTCTGAAAAGTATAAGGGCCTGTCATCCGGACTATGATCTCTGGCGCGAGTTTGATTACGAATACGAACGGGAAAAACTGCCCTTTGACGTGATCAATGGCGGACCGGCAATTCGCGAATGGATCGACGATAACAATGCCGACATCGCCGACCTGGAACAAAGGTTAAAACCCGATGAGCAACAATGGGTGGATTCTATCGAGAGTTGTCTTTTATATTAACAACGATCCGCGTTCGCCTGTTTCGTTTCATCCTGCGTTAATCCTGATCCCGCCTGTTACACACCCTGCACGCAACAATGCCTCGAACCGTTGCCTGTCCCTAACGGCAGTTGTTATTAAAGATCCATCCCGATTACCCTGTTAAAGGCCATACCGTAAAACATACCAAACCAGTCGGATTAATCACTATGCCGACGGTTAATAAATTGTTATATCGATGGATTATCAGCAACTACCAAAAATTATTGTTTACAAATTTGATACATTTTCCGGTATAAATTGCGGTATTATTTTATGAGGACAGACTGAAATTATTACAGGCTCAGTGTTAAGCGATCGATATCCGTGGATTCGTTTAATACCAGGCAAAAAGTAACCATCATTTTAGTAACAAGCCGTGAACAATTGTTTTCGTAATAAACAAATGATCAGGGAAAACAGGTTACACATCAATCAGCCGTATCAACTATTAGCGGTATCAATGTTTTCAGCATCATCGTTGTAAGTAGCAGACAGTAGCAGTGACCAATCGTTGTTCGTGGTAGCAATATTATTCGACACGTTTTATAAATTTGGTTATGCTACTGAGCACGTTGATATTACCGTAGCATCATAGTAATTCCAATGTGTATCAAACATGAAGTTTGCAGGTTGTTATTGTATGATATTCGGCAGTTTGCTAAATATTTAGTGTAGATAACTGTCGTATCTCAAGCACATGTAACTGGTATCAAACACGGAGTTCTAAATATGGAAACGCATCAAGACGAAATCAGTGTTGGATTGTTTTTCTGGCCGGCACTTGCGATGGTCTACGGTGTATTAATCTCCGGTGCAATCTGGTTAATCTGGGGATAGTACCTAGACCTTTACACATTCGTAGTTGGTAGACGCTAATTTGATGGCAGTATTGCCAGCAGTGTTCGACGCTATCCCATTTCCGTTTTCTAATCCCCCCAACCATTAAATCACTCAAGCACGATCTATCGTGTTGCTTAGGTTATTTCCCGAAACATCACCCAATATACGACGCAATTATCGGTGTTACCGCGAAATGCGGATAACAGCGGTTTGTTCTCCGCGAGGTTCTGCTACAATCATGCGGTTTGCGCCGCTGTGGCGATTAATCGATTTGCGGGGATGCGCTTCGCTATTGGTAAAATACAATTTGTTGAGATTTTCTATGCCAGGCATGGTCGCTATTCATACTAAACAATAAACCAGTTGCATCCGATAGTTAGGAATAACCTGCCGTCCCCTGGTGATGGCTTGTGAAACCTTGGCCTGCTCGCACTGAATCGGAAAGACGTTTTGTTCAATCGACACCTACTGATCATATTTTTTACAGCAATCGTGCTGGCAGGCACGTATACGTCCTCGCTGCAATCCATCGAACAGTTTGCTTACAATGGCTTTGTTCGTTTATTACCCAATATCCGCACCGAACCACGCAGTGCCATCATCGCCATTGATGATCAGTCCCTGGAAAAACTGGGGCCCTGGCCCTGGCCCAGGCAGCGATTAGCTAAAATCATCAAGGCGCTGGAAAAACAACAGGCCGGCGCGATCGGGTTAATGGTGCCACTGGATCAGCCTCAATCCCTGTCACTGCCCCAAACCTATCAGTCTGTGCTGGAAGGAACCTCACCCAAGGTTCGCGAGAAAGTCGCCGCGCTGCTGGACCAACTGGACCCTGACGCTATTTTCACCAATGCGTTGGTGAACTCCGATAAAGTCATCCTGGCGGTACCCTACTGGCGGGGACAGGCGGGGCTAATTGGCGCGATCTCCAACGATCTATCCATGATTTTGCAGCCTTTGGCAACAATCAGCAGCGAAAATACATCTGATAAATTCCTCGACTTTTTGTTGGCGCCCCCGGCGGTGCAACGGCACGTGGGCCGCGCCCCCGTATCCTCGTTCGCGTTATCAGCGTCCGGTACCGGCCTGGCCCGCCTCGGTCGACAGGGTGAAACGGTGCTGACGGAATCTCTGGCAGTAAAACTTAATGGCCGCTATGTCGCCTCATTCGCATTGCTGTTAGCGGCGAAAACGGTGGGATTGAACCCGGACAGCATCACCGTGGTGGACCCACGAGGCATTGGTTTTGGCAGCGCCATGTACCACACCGATGCCGGGCTCGACTATTATCCCCGGCCCGTTTTCGATACTGAAGGGGAACCACCGCGCATTCCGGTAATTTCCGTCTCTGATTTACTCGAAGGCAACGTCAACAATGAACTCATCAAAGGCAAAGCCACGGTGTTGGGTTTTACCGCCAAAGCCAATGCACCCTACTTCACTGGCCCGGGATTGATGCAATTAACGCCGGCAGGCTGGTCCGCTCACCTGGTGGATTCACTGCTGGCGGGTACCTCCATCAACGCACCCTTCTGGGGACTGGGCTTGCAACGCGGCATCATACTGCTGTTTGGGCTTTACCTTCTGTTCCTGC
>JASFMT010000072.1:0-11637 GCA_050117455.1 Gammaproteobacteria bacterium
TGAAATATGACATGAACGTCCTGGCGGGATACGATGTTTATCTGCAAGGTATTGTGCACGATACCATGTTGCAATCCTACGTGCTGGACAGTACCGCCACGCGCCACGACATGGATTCATTGGCTCTTAAATATCTCGGCTGCAACACCATTCACTTCGAAGACGTTGCCGGCAAAGGCAAGAACCAGCTGACCTTCAATCAAATTGCCATCGACAAGGCAACGCCTTATGCCGCCGAAGATGCGGATATCACGCTGCGCCTGCACGATACCCTGTGGCCGAAACTGGAAAAAGAAAAAGACCTGAAGTGGTTGTATGAGAATGTCGAAATGCCACTGGTGCCTGTGCTGTCGCGCATGGAACGCACCGGTGTGTTACTCGATATAAAAATGCTCAACAAGCAAAGCAAGGAACTGGAAAAAAGTATCGCCGCTATTGAAAAGAAAGCCCACGATATCGCCGGTGAGGAATTTAATATTGCCTCGCCCAAGCAAATACAGGCGATATTATTCGAGAAACTTGCATTACCGGTGGTGAAGAAAACGCCCAAGGGCCAGCCATCAACAGCAGAAGACGTCCTGCAGGAACTGGCACTGGATTACCCGTTACCGAAATTGATCCTGGAACACCGGGGCTTAAGTAAACTGAAATCGACTTATACCGACAAGCTACCATTGCAGGTATCGGAAAAAACCGGGCGCGTTCACACCTCTTATCACCAGGCCACTGCCAGTACCGGACGGCTTGCCTCCAAGGAGCCTAACCTGCAAAACATCCCCATCCGCACCGAAGAAGGCCGGCGCATTCGACAGGCGTTTGTCGCCCCCGGGGATCACAAAGTCGTGGCTGCTGATTATTCTCAAATCGAATTGCGCATCATGGCGCATTTGTCCGGTGACAAGGGTTTACTGGATGCCTTTGCCAAAGGCGTCGATGTGCACCGGGCCACGGCGGCGGAAGTGTTCGGCACTGAACCGGAAAGCGTAAGCAACGAGGAGCGGCGACGTGCCAAGGCAATTAACTTCGGTTTGATTTACGGCATGTCGGCATTTGGCCTGGGCAAGCAACTGGGTATCGGCCGCTCCGAGGCACAACAATACGTGGACCGTTACTTCGAACGCTATCCCGGCGTAAAAGCGTTTATGGACAGCACCCGGGAAAAAGCCCGCGAAATCGGGTTTGTGGAAACGGTATTTGGCCGGCGCCTTTATTTACCCGATATCAATCACAGCAATGCGCAGCGGCGCCAATACGCCGAACGCACCGCCATTAATGCGCCGATGCAAGGCACCGCGGCGGATATCATCAAACTGGCCATGATCAAAACCGATCAATGGATTCAGGACAGCAAGCTGGATGTGAAAATGATTATGCAAGTGCACGACGAACTGGTATTTGAAATCAGGGAATCACAGGTGGACAAAGCCATCAAACATATCGAGCAGTGCATGGACTCAGTGGCCGATTTGAAGGTACCGCTGCAGGTGGATGTGGGTGTTGGCAACAACTGGGACGAAGCGCACTAAAATCCAGCCGTTTGTTACCGTTGCAATCGCTCTTCCGTTGCTTCGGAACGGATCCAGGCAGTGGATATTTCCCGAGCCATTTCCTGGATAATTTGGTTAACAATCGGCCAGGTCACCACGGCGCCATCCGCCAGGAACCGCGCGTCGCCTGCGCTAAAAAAATTATCTTGCTGATTATTAAGTGGATTTAGTGGGCTAACTGGCTATATTAGCAAACGGTAAAATTTTTTTGGGGGGCAATGAACTTTTCAGCGGGTTCCGGCGTCATAGTATTTGAGTGGACAATGCTACTACTCACCCGCTCCTCCTCCCTAAGCGGGTATTGAGTAAAGCCCAGCATTTCCCCATACTGGGCTTTAAAGTTTGCCCCGGTATTCACACCCCTAACTGTGTACCGGGGCTTTTTATTGTGACCTCCCCCCTAATGTTCTGTGTGGTTCAAGCAAACTTGTTTTTATTTTTGAAGCTCTAACAAAAAGGGTTTTACTACATGCAAGCTTGCGTAGTTTGCATGATTTTCTCGCCTTCGGCAAACCGCTGAATTAGTCCCCATTTTGATTAATTCCCAACCATTTATCAAGCACCAAAATCAGATTATCCGTACCGGTTCTTTTCAGTGCCGAGAATAACTGTACGCTGTTTTCCGGTGAAATGGTTTTAAGGTAAGTTTTTACTGTTTGCAGGCTGGCGGACGCCGCGCCACGCTTTAATTTGTCGCTTTTGGTCAACAAAATATGCAATGGCAGATTCGCTTGCGCACACCACTGGATCAGCTGCATATCAAAGTCTTTTAGTGGGTGACGGCAGTCCATGAGCAAAATAAGTCCGCGCAATGACTGGCGCATGCGCAAGTAGTCATCGATCAAAGCATCCCATTGCTGTTTAACCTGCTTGGACACTTTGGCATAACCATAGCCCGGCAAATCCACCAACCGTCGCTCTGCATCCAGCTCAAAAACATTAATCAACTGGGTACGTCCCGGTGTCTTGCTGGTGCGGGCCAGTTGCTGGTTACCGGTCAATACGTTGATCGCACTGGACTTTCCCGCGTTTGAACGTCCCGCAAAAGCGACTTCAAAGCCCTCATCATCGGGTAACTGTTGCAGGCGGGCGGCACTGATGAGAAATCCGGCCCGTTGATAATAGTTTTTCATGGATGATTTTTCATTAAAACGCTCAAACCGCTTGGCGAACCAAGTCCGATACTGGCTTGATGGGAGGGTAATATTTATTTTTTTTGATTGCTAATGATTTTACAATGTAAGATTGAATCTAAAGTGGGATCAAAGCCTACTCCATAATAATAATTAGCCCATCCTAGTGGCAAACGCAGAAAGTAAAAGTTGGAGCTACACGTTATGTGTCATAAGCAAGACAAAGTAACCGGGGGCGTCGTTGGTATCATTAGTGGTTTAATGTTATTTTCATTGTCGCTAATTAGCAGCACCGTTAGCGCTCAAGGTGATATAGACGCGGGGTCGGAAAAAGCAAGGGCCTGTCAGGTGTGTCATGGAAAAGGCGGTAAAAGTACCAATCCGACCTATCCGCGGCTGGCCGGACAACACGCCAAGTATATCATCAAGCAATTAAAAGCTTTTAAAGCTGGAACGCGCAAAGACCCGATTATGAATGGGATGGCGTCTACATTGTCCGAAAAAGACATGGAAGATGTCGCCGCATTTTTCGAAAGTAACGGCTAACGCAAAACTCTTTACGAAGATCGATAGTCTATAATTGCCACAACAACTGATTCGTTGTTGGCGGTATAATTGTGTGCGCCGCCCCCGTAGGCTGCCCTGGCAGACTGTAACCTTTACCGTGATTTCTGGAGTTATGAAAACGATATTCTCAGTAAAATTTATGTTTACCGTAGTTGCCGGTTTTCTAATTTTCGTTGCCACTTCGCTGACGACATTCGCATCAACCGCAGGCGACGCAGCCGCGGGTAAGGAAAAATCCCAGGTATGTCAGGGCTGTCATGGCGTTGACGGCAACAGCTACAGTCCGGAATGGCCCAACCTGGCGGAACAACATGTCTCCTATATTGGTAAGCAACTACACGATTATCAAAAAGGTGAGCGCGTTAACGAGACCATGAGCAGCATGGTTGTCGGTCTCAGTGAACAGGATATCAGGGATATAGCGGCCTATTTTTCATCGCAAGCGCTGCAACCGCAAACGACGGAAAAAGACGTTGAAGTCGTCAAAACCGGACGTAAAATTTTCAAAGGCGGCAATCGCTATACGGGCGTACCGGCTTGCGCCGGCTGCCATAGCCCCAATGGTGTCGGTAATGCACCAGCGGCGTTTCCCCACCTGGCGGGTCAAAAACCAACTTATATTATTAAGACCCTCAACGATTTCAAAAACGGCAACCGTGCTAATGACATCAATGAAATTATGCGCAATATCGCCAGCAAGTTAACGGACAACGAGATTGCCGCCGTTGCCGCGTATGTCGCCGGATTAAAATAAACGTTTACGACTCGCTATTCACAATCTGTCGTTCGCACACACGGCGACCTATTTGCGGCCAAGGGCGTATAAATAGTTGGCGAACGTGGATACATCGTGGCTGGCGCGCCGGAACAAATGATCCAGGCTGACGATGGCGTGTTCCAGCAGATTAACGGCAATATAAGGATGCTCGACCCGCAAGCGCTGATACATGGAGCGGGACAGCTTGAGCAGTTGAGTTTTCTTGATAGCCTCAAGGCGCACCGAGCGGGGCCGTCGGTCGAAAAACGACATTTCTCCCATGATTTCCCCTGTCTTGATCCGGCCAATATCACTGGATCCTGGTTGATCGCGATATAATGCCACTTCGCCACTGACAACCATGAACAGTGCTTCACCCACTTCACCGATTTCGGCGATCACTTCCTTGTTTTTGAAGTTTACCAGTTCCGTGAATTCCAGAAACGTTTTCACTTCCTTGATCGTTAGTGAATTACACCACACCTGATCTTCGAGGAACTGGACCAGATCCACCTGCTTTTCGTTGTTGTTGTCTTTTTCTTTCGCTTTATCAGCGGCCATGGTTAAAACTCCCAACAAATCAAAATTTACCTGTTCATGGTACCCTTTTGTCAACGATGCGAATTATCGCATATTTGGCGGGAATGGTTGGGTAAATCTTCTTAAGCTCTCACAATTGGGTGAAGATTGAACTCCCTAATCAGGGAGGTGGTCTATGCTGTAATAATGCGGTGATTACCGCATCTGCCGCAACATTGTCATTTTTTATCTATAATGGGCAGAAATTGTTTCACGCTTCGCCCGCCGTTGGCAGAGCGAAACCATTCCAAACACACAAGCTATCGCGCGTTGACATCGCCTACTAAACAACATAAAACAGGTGGTGCAACAAAAGTAAAGAACAACGAGGTGAACACATGAAGAATTGGGTTATTGGGTTTTGTGCATTGATACTGGTTCCCGGCCTGGTGCTCGCGGCACCCACCTACAAAGAAAAAATTCACTACGAACGGGTATTGCCGGCACAACCCACAACAACGGATGATAAAGTCGAAGTGGTGGAAATGTTCTGGTATGGCTGCCCCCATTGCAATGCGCTGGAGCCCTATGTAAAGCGCTGGGAGAAAAAAATGCCGGCTGAAGCAAAGTTCGTGCGCATGCCCGCCATTTTCCGTCCCATGTGGGAACTACACGCCCGCGCCTATTACACCGCGGAAATCCTTGGTGTACTGGATAAGACCCATTCCGCCATGTTTGCGGCCATTCACCAGCAAAAGCGCCGGTTGGACACCCAGGAAGCACTGCAGAAATTTTTCGCCGAGCATGGTGTTAGCAAGGAAGATTTCGACCGCGTATTTCGTTCTTTTGCCGTGGAAGCCAAAATCCGCCGCGCTAAAGATATGAGCCAGCGCTACGGCATTCAGGGCGTCCCTGCTTTAGTGGTCAACGGTAAATACCGCACCGGCGCTAAACTGGCCGGCGGCAACGCTAACATTTTTCGCGTCGTTAATTTCCTGGTTGCGAAAGAAGCCAAGGACCAATGAAACCTGCCGGCGTACTGGTTCGCTCAACCAATCCATTGAGCGCTGTACCACGCGCCGGTCCGTGTTACGGGTGACGATAAACCATCCCTGGGAGCTCCATGAAAGCGGCGGAAGTTTTTATTAAATGTCTGGAAAATGAGGGGATCGATACCATCTATGGCATCCCCGGGGAAGAAAACCTGGATGTCATGGATGCGTTACTGGACTCGTCTATCCAGTTTGTCACCACCCGCCACGAACAAGGTGCTGCGTTCATGGCCGATGTGTATGGACGACTCACGGGCAAAGCCGGAGTATGCATGTCGACCCTCGGACCAGGCGCCATCAATTTGATGACTGGCGTGGCGGACGCCAACATGGATAACGCACCGCTGGTGGCCATCGCCGGGCAGGCGGACAGCCACCGGCTGCACAAGGAATCCCACCAGGTGCTCGACCTGGAAGAAATTTTCCGCGCCATCACCAAATATTCATCCCGCCTGCTGGCGCCGGAAATCATCCCGGAAGTGACCCGCAAGGCGTTCAAGGTAGCGCAAACGGAAAAAGCCGGCGCGGCCTTTATTGAATTCCCGGAAAACATCGCCAAGCTCAATTGCCTGGAAGAACCCTTGCCGGTGGCGCAGCCCACCATGCCGGAACCCGCGTCCGAACCGGTCAATCGCGCCGCCAAAATGATTTCTGAAGCCCGCCAACCCATTATCCTGGCGGGCAACGGCGTGGTGCGTGCTCGCGCCAGCCAGGAGCTGGCGGATTTCGCGGAAAAGCTCAATATTCCGTTGACCAATACCTTCATGGCCAAGGGCGTCATTCCCTTCAAACACCCCATGGCGCTGGGCAGCGCCGGCCTGCAGTCGCAGGATTATGTGAATTTCGGGTTTGAAAAGGCCGACGTCATTATTTGCGTGGGTTATGACCTGGTAGAATATCACCCTAATCTCTGGCACCCCACTCGCGACCGCCAGATCATCCATATCGCCTCGGTTCCGGCGGAAGTGGATGGTCATTACAATATCAGCGTGGGCGTGGTGGGCGACATTCGCCACTCCCTGAATCGTATTGCAGAGATTACACAACCCCATGAAGCGCATACCTTTCGGCCGTTGCGCCAGGCGCTGATTGAAGAGATGAATCACCACAAGGACGACAGCTTCTTCCCCTTGAAGCCGCAAAAAATCATGTGGGACCTGCGCACCATGATGGGCCTGGAGGATATCGTTATTTGCGATGTCGGCGCCCACAAAATGTGGATGGCGCGGATGTTCCGCTGCGAATATCCCAACACATGTATTATCTCTAACGGTTTTGCCAGCATGGGAATCGCGTTGCCCGGCGCGATCGCAGCGAAAATGGCGTTTCCTGACCGAAAAGTCGTCGCGGTGACTGGCGATGCGGGATTTTTGATGAATTCGCAGGAAATTGAAACCGCCTTGCGTCTTAATATTCCCATTGTCGTGTTAATATGGAATGATTCTGGTTATGGGCTGATCGAATGGAAACAAATGAATATCTTCGGTCGTCCCTCCCATGTGTCTTTCGACAACCCGGACTTCGTCAAATACGCCCAGTCATTTGGCGCAAATGGCTACCGGATCACACAAGCCGACGAGCTGATGCCTGTACTGAAACAGGCGCTGGCCGATAAAACTCTCAGTGTGATTGATTGCCCCGTGGACTATAGCGAAAACCTCAAGCTGACCGAAAAATTGGGTGAAATGATTTGTCCTTTTTAGTGTCATAATGGGACTGTCTATAATCTGGGGGATACCTATCGAATAGACAAATTTTGTTATTGGAATATTTGAGAACACGTGAATGAGCAGCGTTATATCGTCTTTTGAAGATACCTCTCCCCAAATCAGCACCGGCAAGCGTATTCGTTTGCTAAGTTATAATATCCAGGTCGGCATCGGATCCGTCTCTTACCGCCACTATGTCACCACCGCCTGGAAACATGTATTACCCCACGCCCAAATTTACGATAACCTGCAAAAAATCGCCCGCGCCATTAGTGGCTTTGACATCGTGGCGTTGCAGGAAATGGATGCCGGCAGCATTCGCAGCAGCTTTATTAATCAGGCGGAATTTCTGGCCGAACACGGTGGCTTTCCCTTCTGGTATCACCAGACCAACCGCAAGATTGGCAAGATTGCCCAGCACAGTAACGGTGTACTGAGCAAGTTCAAGCCCACGGAAGTGGTGGATTACAAATTACCCGGTTTTATTCCCGGCCGTGGCGTCATGGTGGTACGGTACGGTCATCCGGACAACCCGTTAATCCTGTTAACCCTGCACCTGGCCCTGAGCAAACGCGCCCGCATGCAGCAACTGGAGTTTATCAGCGAAATCGTCAATTGTTACGAGCACGTGGTGGTCATGGGTGACCTCAACTGCCAGCCGGAAAGCAAGGAGCTGCAACACCTGCTCAATTGCACGAACCTGTGTGAGCCCACCCACGGGCTGAAAACCTTTCCCAGCT
This sequence comes from Gammaproteobacteria bacterium, assembly GCA_050117455.1. Taxonomy (GTDB): domain Bacteria; phylum Pseudomonadota; class Gammaproteobacteria; order SZUA-152; family SZUA-152; genus JAKEGK01. The sequence goes on from JASFMT010000072.1 coordinate 8,025, forward strand.
GGCGGCCCGCGCGTAAAATTGACCACATCCTGGCATCGCCCAGCCTGGAAATCTTTGATGTGCATGTGCTGGATCACCTGCTATCCGACCACCTGCCCATCGCCATGGAACTGCAATTACCGTCCGATCTGGATCTCGCGGCGTAACGTCGTGTAATTCACGCTTAATGAAGCCCGCCGTTGGCGTTACAATGGTGCGAGCAATAGTTTTTGAGAATAATAGCTTTAACAGGTTATTGCATTCACAGGACCGTTATATGCCGCCCACTTCAACCCGCAAGCACGCCAGTAACAATGACGGCAATTCCCTGCAATCGGTGCGTATCGACAAGTGGCTATGGGCGGCCCGTTTTTACAAAACCCGTTCGCTGGCCAGTGATGCGGTGAAAACCGGCAAAGTGCTGGTGAACGGCGACAAAATCAAACCCAGCAAGGAAATCGCTGCGGGCGACACGTTAACGGTCAAACAGGCTTTTTTCTCCAGAACGATTGTCGTGCAATCCCTGTCCAACCGCCGCGGCCCCGCGCCAGTGGCTGCCACGCTCTACGAGGAAACTCCCGAAAGTATCAGCAACCGGGATCGGCTCAAGGAAATCAAACAGGCACAACCGGCCGTACGCCGCTCCGGCCAGGGCCGCCCGACCAAGCGCGAGCGCCGGCAAATTATTTCCTTTACCGGAAAAAGCAAAACGTAACTCACAATCCACCGCCAGGGCACAACCGGGTGATTCGCCGGCTGTCATAATCCGGTACAATGCGCGTAGTTCTGGCGCAGGTGGCGTCGCCACCTGTTTTTTCCCTACTAATAGAAGCTGTGGGTATTAACGTTATTTCACACTATCAACGCGAACCCGTCTGGCGGCCCAAACGCCAACTTTATAACATCAACCTGGCGCCATCGCTGGCAAACTGGTTGTTTGATCCTGCATCACTCACCGAGCGGATTATCGAGGCCTGCGACGGCCGGTTTTCGGTGCGCGTATTGCGGCAGGGCTGGACGTTTCCCATGCTCAACGAAGCCCGAACACTGAAAATGCGCCGGGGCAGCTATGCTTTGGTCCGGCAGGTGCATTTGTTGTGCAATGATCAGCCATGGGTATTTGCGCGTACTGTGATACCCCCTAAAACCCTGAGAGGCAAGCAACGGCGACTGGCGCGGTTGGGACAAAAACCTTTAGGCGCGCTATTATTTGCCGATAAATCCATGCAAAGGACCGAAATGGAAATCGCGCGTATCCAGCCGGGGCAACAAATGTATCAACTGGCCACGTATCATCAAGCGCAGCAACAACAACCCATTTGGGGACGGCGCTCGGTGTTCTACCTGAACCATCGCCCTTTGCTGGTCAGCGAAATTTTCCTGCCCACCGTTGGAGAACCCGTTCATCGCAGCCTGGGATCAATTAATAATATTTTATGACCACCGCAATCGTACAACCGTATAACATGAAAGAGCGCTTATTGTATCTGGCGTTGTTAATGCGCTTTGACAAACCGATCGGTACGTTTTTGTTGCTATGGCCAACGTTGTGGGCGCTATGGATCGCCGGTGAAGGCCAGCCAGACAGTTATATAACATTGGTATTTGTTGTGGGTGTTATTCTGATGCGCGCTGCCGGATGCATCATTAATGATTACGCGGATCGTAATATTGATGGCCTGGTGGCCCGCACCCAGTCCCGGCCACTGGCCACCGGCGCCATAACCTCAAAACAGGCCATCACCCTGTTTGTGATCCTCTGCCTGCTTGCCTTTGGCCTGGTATTAACATTAAACACACTCACCATTGGCTTGTCCCTTGGCGCGGTTGTACTCGCGATCATTTATCCCTTTATGAAGCGACATACCTACATGCCGCAGGCTTTCCTGGGACTGGCTTTCGGGTGGGCCATCCCCATGGCGTTTGCCGCGCAGTCAGGCGCTTTACCGGAAATAGCATGGCTGTTGTTAACGGCAACGGTATTATGGGCAACCGCCTATGACACCGTGTATGCCATGGTGGATCGTGAAGACGATATACAGATCGGCGTCAAATCCACCGCGATACTGTTTGGCGAAGCGGACCGCGTCGTGATCGGATTTATCCAGGCCACGTTTATACTCACCATGATGATTGTCGGTAACAAACTGGAATTAGGCCTTTTCTATTATCTGGGGTTGTCCGCCGCAACCGGGTTGCTGGTGTATCAACAATACCTCATCCGCGACCGCGAACCGGACCAATGCTTCAAGGCATTTCTCAACAACCACTGGGTGGGGCTGGTCATTTTCATCGGCCTGGTACTGCACTATATGTTTACAGCATAGTTTTTCGCTGTTTTTATAAGCATACAACATGCCGGAGCCCGCCCCCTGATACTGTCACCGTTCCTTCATCGCGCTGTCATCTAAGTGTCACACATCCTTCCTACACTTTACCCTGGTCATCAACAGAAGTTGTATCTTACCGGCAAAACCACTAAGCCGTGCGCACCAGGAGTTACATCATGCAAACAGAGTACAATCGCGAATGGTGGAAAATGAAAGTTTATGATCGCCTGTCTGAATACCTGAAACATCCCAGTGACAGCCACCGCCAACAGTTAAACAGCGCGCTCGCAGAATATGAAATGATGTTCGCGCAGTTTACCGGTAACAGTAACGAGGCGACGTGTTTTTCAGACATGGAATTGTCCATGAATGAATATTAGCGACTGCTGTATCAGCGCATCGTCTATGGCCTGTCAATTGAGCAAGCGATAACGAACATGCTGGATTATCTGGAACATTCGGTGAGACGCTATCAAGAGCTTCATGGCAGAAAACCGGACCTGATATACCTCAATCACATTCATCTGCAATCGCTGCTGCAACAACTTGAAACGCAAGATGCAAAGGTTAGCCTGTTCGGGGAATGTGAAATTAGAATCATCCTGTCTCCATCTTTAATCCACCCGGCTCTTTCCTGCAGCCATCCAAAACTCGATACGGTGTATCAACATTAAAAACTGAGCCGTCCCGGCAGGGTGATACGTATCGTAACACTGCACCAGCCGGTACAATGTCGGGCGCGTTGGCAGTGCAATAAACGCGTCCGCAACATGGGTGGCGGCGCACAATTGCGTAATGAATGAATCGTCAGGACAGGGAATGGGGAAAAGTTCAGTGGAAGGAGATACCCACTGCGGCGGTTACTACTACAAGTAGGCGTGTATGTCTTCCTGGTCAAGCAGTTGGCATTGCGTGCACATCAGTCTGAAGCTATCATCTTCCTGCCACAGTACCTCGTCATCCATGGTCGCCAGAATTTCTTCCTGCAAATCTAAATGATCAAACATTTCTTCTAAATAATCGTCCATTTTGAAACTCCTGTAATATTTCGTTATCCATTAATCTAGTGCACTAATATGACAGTTCAGTGACCAATCACCGGCACCATTTCATTAACAGAGTATTTCTTCCTGAGAAATTACAAAACTGATAAGACGATGTGCAAAACCAATGCCAGCATCACCTGGCAACAGCCTTGTACAGGGCTTTAATGCGTCTGGATTGTTCGCTGTGATCCACCACAGGAGCAGGATAACCTTCTTCGCCGTCGTCTTGAGACAGGTTATGAATATGCTTCGGAGATA